>NZ_JBAPPI010000860.1:0-6706 GCF_049280035.1 Mycobacterium sp.
GCCCCGGCCCCGGCGCCCGCCTCAGCGCCTGTGCCGCCCGCCCCCGGCGCCCCGCCGCCAACACCATCAGCACCGCCGGGAGTGCTAACTGCGCAGGGTCTTGCCTACATGGTCGGTGGCCTGACCGCGGCTGCTCGGCGGGCGGCCAGCGCCAGCGCCACGACGAAGGCGCTGGAGCCCGCGGCGGCTGCGGTCCTGGCAGCCGCCGCCGGACCCGAAACGCCGGGCCAAGTGCGCCGACGCCGTCGAGCCAAGGTGGAAATGCTCGGCCGCGGTTACGAATACATGGATCTGGAGCCGGAGCCGACGGTGGTGCCCTCGGATACGGGTTCGGGACCGCTCGGTTTCGCCGGCACCGCGGCCACCGAAACCGCGACTGCGGCGGCCGGATTGGCCACACTGGCCGACGATGAATTCGGCGGCGGGCCACGCATGCCGATGATGCCGGGCACCTGGAACGCCGACCCAGCGTCGCGCGACGACACCTGAGCGCTTAGCATCGGCGGCTGTGGTCCGGCAGGCCTATGCTCACGACGCGGTTGTGGCGATGCAGCCTGGCGGCAGCCCGAACGCCCTTGGCGGCGCAATCACGATCGCGCTGTGCGGGCACTGGGACCATCAACCCCCATGCCCTCTCGCGCCGCACTACGTCGCTGCCTTCCCCGACGGTGAAACCGTCACGCTGCGAATACTTTTCGCCACCGAACCGGCCAACGAGCGACGCGTTCGCTCCCTGATCGGCGAAGCGCTCGCCGCCGGACAGTTGACTGGCCCCGACGGCGGACTCACGACTTGGCAGCTGAGATCTGCCGCCCCTGGCGACATCCGGCCGGAGGAAAAGGATCACGCCACCGGACTGATTACCGCGTAGGTCTTAGCAGCCGCAGTCCTCACCGCGCCATGCCTTGACACCCTGCCAGATCGCCACGGCGGCAATGCCCAGGCCGATGACCGGATCGAACCACCAGAAGCCCGGCCAGGTGGCGGTGACTGCAAGGCCAACCAGAACCGCGGCGGCCTGCGCACCGCATAAATAGTTTTGGGTGCCCTCGCCAGCGGTGGCCGCTGACCCCAGCCGCACGGCAAGCACGTGCTTAGCCCGGCCCAAGATCGGCATCAGCACCAGCGAGGCGGCACTCAACGCCATCCCGATCACCGAGGTGGCCGCATGGTGCTCAGCAAACAGGTGGTGCAAAGATTCCGCGGCGATATAGGGCGCCGCCAACCAGAACGACAACGCGACGCCGTGCTGAGCGCGCCGTTCAGCCGTCTCGGACAATGTGCGCGAGCCGGAGAACCGCCACGCCACCATGGCACTGGCCAGCGCCTCGGGCAGGCTGCCCAAAGCCCAGCCGGTCAGCGCGATCGAGCCGACCGCCAGGCCCTGCCACAGCCCGACCACACCCTCGGCGAGCATCGCGGTCATGCTGAGCCACGCCAAGCACCATGCCCACCGGGCACGACGCCGCCAGGCCGCGTCCCGCGGCAAAGACCGCGACCCGGCCAGTCGAGATTCTGCGCAGCAGGCGTCGTGAACGACTCCGGCGTCACTGCCGATCGGGCGAGAACTGGTCACCAGGCGATGTTAGCGGCCGGCCTCGACCGGGCGTGGCAGTGACATGTCGTTGCTGCGGCCAGCAAGCGTGCACTGCCAGAACCCGACGTCGTGCCAGGCGTCCATTTTGTAGCCGGCTTCCACTAGCTGACCAGCCCGGATAAACCCGTGTCGTTCGTGCAGCCGGACGCTCGGCTCGTTGGGCAGCGCGATCACCGCGACGACGCTGTGGAAGCCTTGGCGGCGCAGCCGGGCGAGCAGCTCGGTGTACAACGCGTCGCCCACCCCGCGACGCTGCCTCGAGGGATCGACATAGACGGTGGCCTCGGCGGTCCACTGATAGGCGGCCCGAGGGTGCCACGGCGCCGCGTATGCCACGCCGACAACGCCGTCGTCGGTGGCTACCAGCCAGGGGAACCGCGAGCACAGCCGTCTCCACTCGCTGCGCCACTCGTCGACGCCCTGGGATTCGGTCCGGAAATTGACGAACGAATTTTCGATGAAGTAGTTGACGATCTTGCAGACCTCTGCTAGGTCATCCTCGGTGGCCAGCCTGACCCGCAGCCCCGAGCCCTGGCTCACCAAGCCTCAAACACCTCTGCCCACGGCCCCGAGCGTGAAGAGGCCGTCACTCACCAGGGCGCGAATGACCTCAAGGGTTTCATTTTGCACTTCTGACGGTGCTGCCGACGGATTCCGGTGTCTGACATGCCGATCCACCGCATTGAGATCCAACGGCCTACCCAGTGCGTCGAGCAGCAGCCCGTTGCGCACCTCGTAGCGTGCGTCGCCCATTCCTCGTACCGTACTGGCCAGGCGCGTTAGCCGGTAGATCCGGCAGACCCTGTCTAGGGACCGCCCCGCCGTGCCATTAACGTGCACTCATGGTGGATTTTGCTCTGCGCTCGTGTGGATTGCGTGGGCACGCGACGTTCGCTCCCGAAGAGCCGGAGCTTCGGGAGCGCTTGAAAGCCGCTACTCCTGCCGGTGAGGCCTGGCGCTGTCTGCGCTGCGAAACATTCGTCGTCGGCCCTCCGCGTCGCAGCGGACCGGCCAATACGGCGCCGGAGATCCCGCGCGGGCGGATGCTCCGTGATCGGACGTTGATGCGGGCGCTGGCCGTGGAGCGCGCGTTTCGCTGCGTGATTTTCTTGCTGGTGGCGGTCGGCGTGTTCAAGGTCACCGGGTCACGGGAGCGATTGCGCCACGCGTTCGAGCAAGACCTGCCGTTGCTGAAGCCGTTGGCGAACCAGATCGGATTTAATCCGGACAACTCCAAAATTATTCACCACATTGCGCAAGCCTTCTCGCTGTCGTCGTCGACGCTGACGTGGATCGCCGTAGGCCTTAGCGCGTATGCGGCGATCGAGCTGATCGAAGCGGTCGGGTTATGGCTGATGCGACGGTGGGGCGAGTACTTCGCGGTAATCGCGACCAGCGTCTTCCTCCCGCTGGAAATCTACGAGCTAACCGAGAAAATCACAGCTTTTCGGCTTATTGCCCTGATAATCAACATCGTTGCGGTCATATGGCTGTTGTGGAGCAAACGGCTGTTCGGACTGAACGGCGGCGGCGAAGCTTACCGAGAAGAACATCAGTCAGCGAGTTTGTTGAGTGTCGAACGAGCCGGTCTGGCCGAAACCGCAGCCGGCGCAACGCCGTAGAGTGAACTTGCAGTAACTCCTCGCAGCCACGGAAGGGCCACACGATGCCGCGTACCGACAACGACAGCTGGGATCTGGCGACCAGCGTAGGGGCGACCGCCACCATGGTGGCTGCAGGCAGAGCCCGTGCCAGCATTGCCGACCATCCGGTGATCGACGACCAATTCGCCCAACCGCTGGTGCAGGCGGTCGGCGTCGACTTCTTCACCCGCTGGGCAGCCGGCGAGCTCGACCCGGCCGAGGTCGACATCCCCGACCACCCATGGGGGATGCAGCCGATGACGGATCTGCTGGCGGTGCGCACCCGTTTCATCGACCGGTTCGTCGCCGACGCGGCAGCGGCCGGTATCCGCCAGACGGTGATCTTGGCTTCCGGCCTGGATGCCCGCGGCTACCGACTGTCCTGGCCGTCGGACATGACGGTCTTCGAGATCGACCAGCCCCAAGTGATTGAATTCAAGACGCTGACGTTGGCCGAGCTGAGCGCGAACCCGACGGTCGACTTGCGAGCGGTGCCGATCGACCTGCGCGACGATTGGCCGGCGGCGCTTCGACAGGCGGGCTTCGACGCGCAACGGCCCACCGCGTGGATCGCCGAAGGCCTACTGGCGTTCCTTCCTCCCGAGGCGCAGGATCGCTTGCTGGACAACATCACCACGCTCAGCGCCGACGGCAGCCGACTGGTCGCGGAAATCTTCCTGAACTCCCCGAATTCATTGCAGATCATGCACACCGCAGCTCAGAAGTGGTACGAGCACGGCTTGGACGCCCACATCGATGACCTGTGGTACGGCGGCGAGCGTCACGACGTCGCGGCCTACCTGAGCGAGCACGGCTGGCGCACGACGCGAACCCTCGCCGCAGAGCTATTGACCGACGCCGGCCTACCCGTGCCCCGGCGCGACGACGGTGAGGCCGAAAACTACTACTGCACCGCAACCCCGGACGCGCACTGATGCCCGACGGCCTCAAGCCCCTCGACGGATTTCGGGTGATCGATTTCACCCAGAACGTCGCCGGGCCGCTGGCTGGACAGGTGCTCGCCGACCTCGGCGCCGAGGTCATCAAGGTGGAGGCGCCCGACGGAGAGGCCGCACGGCACATCACCTCGGTCCTCCCGGGCCGCCCGCCGCTTGCGACGTACTTCCTGCCCAACAACCGGGGCAAGAAGTCGGTAGCCATGGATCTGACGACCGAGCTGGGCAAGCAACAAGTCCTGCGGCTCACCGACACCGCGGACGTCATCCTCGAAGGGTTCCGCCCCGGCGTGATGGAGAGACTAGGCCTGGGCCCCAACGACTTACAATCACGCAACCCCAAACTGGTCTATGCCCGGGTGTCTGCGTTCGGCGGCAACGGCCCGCACGGTGACCGGCCGGGAGTAGACCTCATGGTCGCGGCCGAGGCCGGCATGACCACCGGAATGCGCACGCCCGACGGTAAGCCGCAGATCATCCCGTTCCAGCTTGTCGACAACGCCACCGGACACGTGCTGGCCCAAGCGGTTCTGGCCGCCCTGCTCAATCGCGAGCGGCACGGGGCGGCTGACGTCGTGCGCGTTGCCATGTACGACGTCGCGGCGTCGCTGCAGGCCAACCAGCTCACCATGCACTTGAACCGGCCGAGCGCGCCGACGTCGACACCAACTACCAAGCAGCGCAAGGGAGTTGGCTTCGCAACACAACCGTCAGACGCGTTCCGTGCGGCCGATGGGTATGTCGTCATCAGCGCGTACATCCCTAAGCATTGGGAGTTGTTGTGCCGGGCCATCGACCGCCCGGACCTTCTCGACGACGAGCGGTTCGCCGACCAGCGTTCGCGGGCGATCAACTACGCCGAGTTAACCGACGAATTGGAGTCGACGCTGACCACCAAACCTGCCGACGAGTGGGTTAGCTTGTTGCGTCGCAACGGGCTAATGGCTTGCCTGCCGTATAGCTGGAAGCAGGTCGTCGAGACCCCACTTTTCGCCGAGAACGACCTCGCGCTTGAGGTCGGCAGCGGCGACGACGCCGTCACGGTGGTCCGCACGCCGGCCCGCTACTCCACGTTCACAGCAGCCGCCACCGAGCCGCCGCCGACCGTCGGCGAACACAACAGGGACTTCCTGACCGCACCTTGAGCCCGGGACGTGGCGCGAGTTATCCACAGCTGAGTCGCGGACGCGCGCTCTTTTTGTCACAGCCAGCTCGTATAATCGAAAGTATGTTCGAAGGAGTTTCCGACGCTGCGGTGGTGGCAGCCATCGGCGAATCGGCGCGGGCCGAGAACATCGCCTGCGCCCGCCGGCTGGCCGCGATTGCCGAACTCTACGAACGTCGCCAGATTCCGGTCGAGGACGGTAAGGGCCGCGAGCTGTGGCGCATCGACCCCTGGGAGGCGGTCGCGGCCGAAGTAGCTGCCGCGCAAGGCATCACGGCTGCAGCAGCCGGTGCGCAGCTGCACAACGCGGTCTGCGTGCACGATCGGTTGCCCAAGGTCGCGGCGCTCTTCGCCACCGGCGCGATCTCCTACCGGACCGTCCGGATGATCGTGGCCCGCACCTTCCTCGCGCTCGAACCCGACGTACTGGCTGCAATCGATGCCGAGTTGGCCGAAACACTGCGCACGTGGGGTGCGCTCTCGTTCGCCAAAACCGAGCAGGCCATTGATGCGTTGGTCGAGCGTCACGATCCCGCCGCACGCCGGCGCACCGAGACGGCGATCCGCTCGCGCTACGTCGACATCAGCCACAGTGGCGGCATTTCTTCGGTAGCGGGCGACCTGTACTCCACCGACGCCACCCTGCTGGACCGGCGCCTGACCGCGTTAGCCCATACCGTTTGCGACAACGACCCGCGGACCATCGACCAGCGTCGCGCCGACGCCCTGGGCGCGCTCGCTGCCGGACACGCCGTGTTGGCTTGCGCCTGCGGCATGGCCGACTGCCCGGCTGAAACCCCTTCGGCCACGTCAGTCGTCGTGCATGTGGTAGCCGAGGCCGCCGCTCTGGACGCTGCGGAGACCGCGGACCTTAACGGCGAGCGGCCAGGCGATGGCGGACCTGAGATCGTGCGCGACCCTGAACGATTGGCAGAGCTCATTCGCGAAGCCAGCACCCCGCGACCCATCCCCCGGCCCACCATCGCGCCCGCGACCACCCCCAACCCGGCCGTGGTGCTGGGCGGGCCGGTTACGCCCGCCGCGCCACTGGCCGACCTGGCGGCCCGGGGCGCAGTCGAGCTGCGACCGCTGATCCATCCTGGCCAGAGCCCACCCGAACCGCGTTACCGACCGTCACCCGCACTGGCCGACTTCGTGCGCTGCCGAGATCTCAACTGCCGCTTCCCCAACTGCGACCGACCAGCCGACGTATGCGACATCGACAGAGAGCATGGGGGTGCGTCACTGCCGGTGGCGGTCTGACTCTGACCTCGACTGACGCCGACTGGTTGTCCTTGTGTGGATTTGTCGGCCGTCGCTGGGAGTGGCGCGCGACGTCACCGAC
>NZ_JBAPPI010000861.1:0-7752 GCF_049280035.1 Mycobacterium sp.
GTCCTCGATGGTGCCGGAGACCGACATTCCGATCGAGTTCGGGTCGTTCAGGGTCGCGGCGTAGTCGCGGACGTCCTGGGTGATCTTCATCGAGCAGAACTTCGGGCCGCACATCGAGCAGAAATGCGCGACCTTGTGGGCTTCCTTGGGCAGCGTCTCGTCGTGGTATTCCCGCGCGGTGTCAGGGTCCAGTGACAACGCGAACTGGTCGTTCCAGCGGAACTCGAAACGCGCGGTCGACAGTGCGTCGTCACGTTCCTGCGCTCGGGGATGACCCTTGGCCAAATCCGCTGCGTGCGCGGCGATCTTGTAGGCGATCACCCCGTCCTTGACGTCCTTGCGATCCGGCAGCCCGAGGTGCTCCTTGGGGGTCACGTAGCACAGCATCGCGGTGCCGGCTTGGGCGATGATGGCCGCGCCAATCGCCGAGGTGATGTGGTCATAGGCCGGAGCGATGTCGGTGGCCAGCGGCCCCAGGGTGTAGAACGGGGCCTCTTCGCACAGCTCCTCTTCCAGCCGGACGTTCTCGACGATCTTGTGCATCGGTATGTGCCCGGGGCCCTCGATCATCACTTGTGCGCCATGGGCTTTCGCGATCTTGGTGAGCTCACCCAGAGTGCGCAACTCGGCGAACTGCGCGGCGTCGTTGGCGTCGGCGATCGATCCCGGCCGCAGCCCGTCGCCCAGCGAGAACGTCACGTCATAGCGGGCGAAGATATCGCAGAGCTCTTCAAAGTTGGTGTACAGGAACGACTCCTGATGATGTGCCAGGCACCACGCCGCCATGATGGACCCGCCGCGGGACACGATGCCGGTGACCCGCTTAGCGGTCAGCGGCACATAGCGCAGCAAGACCCCAGCGTGCACGGTCATGTAGTCCACACCCTGCTCGCACTGTTCGATCACGGTGTCGCGGTAGATCTCCCAAGTCAACTCGGTCGGATCGCCTTTGGCCTTTTCCAACGCCTGGTAGATCGGCACCGTGCCAACCGGCACCGGTGAGTTGCGCAGGATCCACTCGCGGGTGGCATGAATGTCCTTGCCGGTGGATAAATCCATGATGGTGTCGGCGCCCCAACGGGTGGCCCACACCATCTTGTCGACCTCCTCGGCGATCGACGACGTCACCGCGGAGTTGCCAATGTTGGCGTTGACCTTGACCGCGAACGCCTTGCCGATGATCATCGGCTCGCTCTCGGGATGGTTGTGGTTGGCCGGGATCACCGCACGGCCACGGGCAACCTCGTCGCGAACCAGCTCAACGGGCATGTCTTCGCGGGCGGCGATGAACGCCATCTCGGCGGTGATCTCACCGGCGCGGGCTCGCTGCAACTGAGTGCCGCGGTCACGCACCACGCCGGGGCGCGGCAGCAGCCCGGCCGTCACGTCGATCACCGCGTCGGGGTCGGTGTAGGGCCCGGACGTGTCATACAGGTCGAAGTGCTCTCCGTTCGACAGATTCACTCGCCGAAATGGCACTTTGGCTCCCGGCACCGCGTCCAGGTCGTGATAGGCCTTGCTGCTGCCCGCGATGGGTCCGGTGGTCACCGATGGTTCGACGGTCACGGTCATTGTTCATCCTCCCTACGTCGGCATTACCCGATCAGGTTCGTACGGTCGACGGCCCCGAGCCGTCCTCTCAGCGCACCGGGCGTGCGCTCCCGCGTTGTCGTGTGGTCCACGCTAGCGCAGTGGGACGGCGGTGTGCACGCCCCGCGACGATGCGCGCCGCGGCAGCGCGTGAGGTGGGGGTACCACCCGCTTGCGGGGGAGAGCGGGGCAGTAGCAGCGGCGAAGAATTTAGCAGCACCGATTAGTGCTTGCCAGGGTTTGCGAGAACGCCTGCGCATCGTGGCTAACCCGTGGGCAAGGTCTCCTCAACGGTGGAATGATCGTGAACGTGCACGAGGCCTCCGAAACTCTTGCAACGAGCGCCCACGCCGACGCCGTCAGCGTGGGCGCCTTCCGGTTCTGGTTTGTCGGCCAGCGTTGGGAATGGTCCGACGAGGTAGCCATCATGCACGGCTATGAGCCCGGCTCCGTGCAGCCGACGACGGAACTGCTGCTGTCGCACAAACATCCAGAAGACCGGGACCACGTTCAAGACCTGCTCGACCGGGCACTGCACTCCAAGAGCTCGTTTTCCAGCCGGCACCGCTTTATCGACATGGGCGGCAATGTGCACGATGCGATCGTGCTGGCCGATCGGATGGCTGATGAGGCGGGTGCAGTGGTGGGAACCGCGGGTTATTACATCGACCTGACCGCCGCCTTCGTCGAGACCCGCCAGGTGGCCCTCGACGAAGCGCTGCCAGACCTGTTCGAGACCCGCGCGGTGATCGAGCAGGTCAAAGGTGCCCTGATGGCCATTTACCGGGTCAGCGCGGAGCAAGCCTTCGGTGTGCTGCGGTGGCGGTCGCAGGAGACCAACACCAAACTGCGCGCGCTGGCCAAGCAGCTCCTCGACGAAATTGCCACGCTGCCACCGCCGTCGGCGGACGTGCAAAGCGCCTTCGACCATCTGTTGTTGACCGTGCACGAGCGCATTCCAGGTGAACCCAACGCATAACCGGGTCGCCGGTTAGGCTCGACAAAGCCGTGGACGGTAAGCCGCCACGGCATTGCATCTGGCGGTGCATTGAAGCGGGTGAACGCGATGGATTTGTTGATTGTCGACTATGAGGTGCGGCCGGAAGCTGTCGTAGTGCAGGCCAAGGGCGAAGTGGATTCCAGCACCGCCGGCAATCTCACCGCACAGCTGGCTGCCGCGCTGCAGCAGGCCGGGAGCCAAGCCTCTCGACTGCTCATCATCGATTTGCAGGCCGTCACCTACTTCGGCAGCGCCGGACTGAACGCCGTCCTCGAATGCCACCGACAAGGGCTGGACGCCGGGACGTCCGTCCGGCTGGTTGCCGACAATGGACTGGTGGTTCGCCCGATCGAGGTGACGAACTTGGACACCGTGCTCGAGCTCTATCCCACGCTGACGGATGCGCTGCAAGGCCGTGATACCGAGCAGGAGCAGTGAGCGGACCCCGCCGCGACTGGAGACGCGAGCCGCAGGAGCTGCCACCCGACCTTGCCACGGCCGTCGCGCTGGGCGGCGAGATGGGCCTGCTATTCGCGGAATTCGACTGGGCCGCGCACCCATTGGGGTCGCCGGTAGCGTGGTCGGCCGAGGTACGGTCGGCTGTCGCGGTGGTGTTGACCTCGCGATTCCCGATCGTCGTGTGGTTGGGCGCCGACGACCTGTTTCTGGTGTACAACGACGCCTATATCCAGATCCTCGGTGACAAACACCCCGCCGCGCTGGGCCGGCGTGGCCGATTTGTGTGGTGGGACATCTGGGAGCCGATCAGCCCGATGCTGGCCAGCGTCATTGCCACCGGCGAGGCGACCTGGTCGCATGACTTGATGCTGCCGATGGTGACCGGCGGCCGACGCCAGGAACGCTACTTCACCTTTACCTATAGCCCGCTGGTCGGAGCAAACGGCCAGAGCTACGGGATTTTCTGCCCATCCTGGGAAACCACCGAGCGGGTGATCAGCGAGCGGCGCCTGCATCTACTCAATGCGGTGGCCTCGGCGACGATGGAAACCCGCACCGTCGACGACGCGGTGAGCACAGCGGTCTCGGTCTGTGCCGACCAGCCGGACGTAACGTTCGTCGCGGCCTACGTCAGTGGTGTGGACGCGGCCGAAATCGCCTTGCGGGGAGCAACACCGTCGGTGCTTCCGCTGCTGCCGCCCACGCTGGGAAAGCTCACCGACTGGAAGCCGGCAGCGCGATCACGGGCGGAAGTGCAAATCATCGATGACGTGGCGTCGGTGATTCGCGGTCTCGACGAGGTGTTGGACGCCGACTGCCCGGACCTGGCGCTGGTACTGCCGCTGGGAGACAATCCGATCGCGGGGGCACTGGTCGTCGGAACGAATCCGCGGTGCCCGCTGGATGCGCAATACCGCGGCTTTTGTCAGTTGCTCGCCGACCAACTGTCCTCGGCGCTGGCCTCGGTGATCTCCCACGAGCAGCAACGGCACCGCGCGGATGCGCTGGCCGAAGTGGACCGCGCCAAGACGGCGTTTTTGACTAATGTCAGCCACGAATTCCGCACGCCGCTGACCTTGCTGCTGGGACCGCTCGAAGACGCGCTGGCCGATGTCGATTCGTCCACCGTTCTCGCCGAGCGGCTGCAAACGGCTCGGCGTAACGCGGGGCGGCTGCTGCGCCTGGTCGACTCGCTGCTGCAGTTCTCTCGTATCGAAGCAGGCCGCGCCACAACGAGATTGGTGTGCACCGATGTCGGGGCGCTGACATCGGAGATCGCGTCGTCGTTCACCGAACTGTGCGAGCGAGCCGGGCTTGAACTTATCCTCGACTGCCGTCAGGCGCTGGCCGACATCGACCCGAACATGTGGGAAACCATCGTGCTCAACCTGATGTCAAATGCGGTCAAATACACGCTGAGCGGCTCGATCACTGTCACGGTGCACAGCGGCGACGCGCCGCCTGGCGACGATGCGGGCCAGGCAGGGGCGCGAGGCGGGCGATCCGGCCGGGTCGGCGTTAGCATCTGCGATACCGGAGTCGGTATAGCCGAGGCGGACCTAAAACAGCTGGGCCAACGTTTCTTTCGGGCCGACACCGCGCTGGGCCGCAGTGTGGAGGGCACCGGAATCGGGCTGTCGCTGGTACGCGGGCTGGTGGAACTTCAAAACGGCAGTTTGCAGATCGCCAGCGAACTCCACTGCGGCACCACCGTTGCCATCACGCTGCCCAAATCGCTTGCCGGCATTCCGGTCGAGCATTCACCGGCCGATCTGTTGGACAACCCGTACGTCGTCGAGGCGGGTCAATGGGTGGCGCCGCTGCCGACCGAGACCGTGCCCAGCGAGGACAACCGCGAACTGGTGTTGATCGCCGACGACAATGCCGACATGCGGGCTCACTTGGAGCGGGTGCTGTCGACGCACTGGAGAACGGTTCTGGTCGCCGACGGCGAAGCGGCCCTGCGGACCGCACGCGAGTTTCGCCCGGACGCCATCGTGACCGACGTGATGATGCCTAAGCTCGACGGCTTCGACTTCGTCTCATTGGTTCGTGACGATCCAGAACTGGCCGCTACTCCGATCGTGATGCTTTCCGCCCGGGCCGGAAACGAGGCCGTCAGCGAAGGCTACGCCGGCGGCGCGGACGATTATCTGCCCAAACCCTTCCGCTCGCAGGAGCTGGTCGAGCGGGTCGCGGCGCGGTTGTCCGCCACCAGCCGCGAACGTGCCGGTCAGCAACAGCGTGAAGCCGAGCTTCGGCATACCTCCGCTGCGGCCCAACTCGATGCCGCGTTGCAAGCCGCCGACTCGGTCTCTGGAATCGCCGAGGCGCTGCTGGCCTCTCCGCTCGGTTCGGGTGGTGCCGCAGTCGTCGTGATCGGTCTCCTCGACGCCGAGCAGAACAACGTCCGATTCGATTACGCCGGTCCGGTCCCCGCGGAATTCCGCGACCGCTACCACGTCGCCACCCTGGACACGCCGCTGGTGCCGATCGACGTCATCAAGACCGGTCAGCGGATGGTCATTACCGATACATTGGCCCTCGCCTCGCGTTATGGCCACGTGGTGCAGGAGACCGCGGAACGCGTCCGGGCGTGCGTCAGCCAGCCATTGCGTGGTGATGACGGCAAGGTGATCGGTTCCCTGGGGTTGCTGTGGCCCACACCGCGGGACTTCGATCCCGCTGAGCTCGAAATGCTGGCCCGGACCGCGGAACTCACCCAGTCGGCCCTGGGCCGGGTCCGCAGCGCACAACGCGAGCATCGGATCGCCGTCGAATTCCAAGAGCACCTACTCGATCTGGACCGCGGGTCAACGGCCGCGGTGGTGGCGGCCGTGTATCAGCCCGGCGGCGAGGCGATGCGCGTCGGCGGCGACTGGTATCTGGTAATGCCGCTGCAGCGACCGGGTCAGATCGCGATATCCGTCGGCGACGTCGTCGGACACGGTCTGCCCGCCGCGATCGTCATGAGCAGACTCCGAGCCGCAGTTGCCGCTACCGCCTTGACCGGCGCTGACCCGGACGCGGTGGTTGCCTCGCTGGACAGGTATGCGGCGGCAATCCCGGGTGCACGCTGCGCGACGGTCAGCTATGCCGTGATCGACGCCGGAGAACCGGGAACGTCGGACGCTAGCTCCAGCATCAGCTACACCTGCGCGGGTCATCCTTACCCATTGCTGGTGATGCCGGACCAACCGCCGGTTTTTCTTACCCGCGGCCGACGTCCCCCGGTTGCGGCATCGGACAGCCCTCTCAAACCCAATACGGCAGCAGACGAGTTGCCGGCGGGCAGCCTGCTGTTGCTCTACACCGACGGGCTGGTCGAGCGGCCGGGCGAGACACTCGATCAAGGATTCGCGCGGCTACAGGCCGCGGCCGCCTATCGTGCCGAATTGTCGGTCGGGGAGTTTTGTGACGAGTTGCTCGACCGGATGGCCCCGCCCGGCGGCTACACCGACGACGTCGTCCTGTTGGCGGTGCGTCCCAACCACTCCTCGGCACGCAGTTTCGCCACCGTGCTGCGTGCCGCACCGGTGAATATCCCGGAAGCCCGGCACCAGCTGGGTGATTGGCTGACCGGTATCGCAGCAGACCAGCGTCGGGCAGTCGACATCCTGCTGGCCACCGGAGAGGCCGTGAGCAATGCGATCGAGCACGGCAGCGACGGCGATTCGCACAGGACGATCTCCATCGAGGCTTTCGTGCGCGGTCGTACCGTCACCGCGACGGTCAGTGATACCGGCCGGTGGTCGGGCGATTCCTCGGCCAGCCAACGTAGTCTGCGGGGTGGGCGAGGGCTCACCATGATCAACGGACTTGCCGATCACGTCAGGACCGTGCGCACCGCCCATGGCACACGGATTACCCTGACGTTCCAACACGCAGTCGTCTCGGAGGCCAGTTTGGTGCAGGGCATGACACCGTGACCCGCGCGGTTTTCCAGCTGCAGAACTCCCGGAATGGCGCGGGGGCGGCCACCCCCGCCGCAGTGACAGTCACCGGTGAGGTCGACGTGACGAATGTCGAGGAGTTCACCCAGTCGGTGCTGGCCGTGCCGGGCACCCGGCCCATCATCCTCGAATTGAGCCCGGTCAAATACTTGGACAGTGCCGGATTCGCGGCGCTGGATCGGCTGCTCGAACAGAACGCTATCGTCCTCGTTTTGTCGCCGGATAGCTTTATGTACAGGGTGGCCGAATTGATGTGTCTGCCGATTCACCAAGACGTCGAGACCGCGCGCCGCGCCCTGCAAGGGAACGCGAGCTAAATCTCTTCCATCGCCTCACCGAGCTCCTCGAGGAGGCGGTTGTGGTGGTTACTGGCCATGATGTGGCCGGCTGCGATGACAACCGCGACCGGCCAATCGATCAGCTCGAACGCGGCCAGGGCGGCCAGACCGCCGTAGTACGCGAGTTGCTCTGGCCGCGGAATTTCCACCCGACCAATTACCGGCAGATTCACAAAAAACGTTTCGCCTTCACGGATGTGTTCGACGGCGTCGCGCTGAGACGTGGCTTGCCGCGTTTTCTTTTCGACCATCATTTGCCTTTCAGTCACTAAAGATTTGCCGTTAAGCAGAGTGCGCCGGTCACCGTCGGGAGTATGACGTCGACGACGGAGACTCTCGCCGACCCACTAGCCTCAGGGGCCGCTGTTTTTCTGGCGATCCCGCTGATCGAGTTGTACGCCGTTCTGTGGCG
>NZ_JBAPPI010000862.1:0-6407 GCF_049280035.1 Mycobacterium sp.
CGTCAAGTGCGCGGTGATTTGCTGTTCGAAGTTGTCTCCGGGATAAGGCGTGCTGCCGGTCAGACACTCATAGAGCACGCACGCCAACGCGTAGGTGCGGTAGTCAGCACTCTAGGCACACCGACTGATCCCGGTGGCCCCCACAGCGTGTGCCAGCGGCGAGGAAACGATCCCCGCCGCCAGCACCGCTGCTGCGATTGTCCGATACATCAGAAGACGTTGACTTCTGCGCCGTTGCCGCCGCGGCACACCACGCCAGCACCGACCTTTTCACAGTCCATGTTGTAACTCAGCCCAGTGGTCGGTGAGTAGACGTCGTACAGCATTCCACCATCGGGGTTGATGAAGGAGTTGCGGTAAGCGTTCGCCACGTCCAGAGCAAACGGGCACGAGGTCGGCCCGATTGCCACCACACCACTTGCGCAGATTTCGTCGGCATGTGCCGGTGTCGCCAGCGCGACCCCGGCTGCGACGAGCGCGCCGATCCCTACTCCAGCCTTGATTTTCTTCATTTCCTGATCTCCTATCTCTCTAGGCTCCGGGGCACAGGTAGTGATACGCGGCATAGACGATGTTTCCCGCCTCGGCAATGCTCACCTTGCTCTCCAGCTGGTTTTTGAGCGATGCCTCAGACTGGCCGCCTCGATTCTTCTCATCTCTACCCCTTGTCAGCAGGACCCAAAGTTGGCCGCCACTAGGCAAAGTGTCGCATTGGGTGACGGGGCTCATAATGGTTTTCCCGCAATCCTGCTTGACTTCTAATTCCCGATCTGCTACCGATATCGCACGCAAAGTCGGATCGGTACGGGCCGCTCTTGCGGAGCGGGTAAGCCGTCCAGCCGAGTAAGGCGCTGGAGCAGGAGATCCGCGAGTTCGTGAAGGCGCGGCTTGCTCGCCACGAGTACCCGGGCGATCGAGTCCGTGGACAGCTTGCCAACGACGACTACGGGCAAGATCATGTGGCGTGAGCTGCGTGAGCTGCGTGAGCGCGAAGGGGCGAAGGCGCGAGCGGCCACCTGATCAGCAAACTCCGGGTCCCGACTTGGAAGATGCTCCTGCGTGTTGACGCCGTCAACACCTTTCGCGTATTCCCAGGTGCTTTCGCGTCGTTTCGCGTAGTGAGATTTAGTAATTCCGCAGGTCAGTTTGATTTCTGGGACAGGTTCGATTCCCGGCAGCTCCACCAAGAAGATGCTCGTCAGAGCCGGTAAACGCATGTAATTGGGTGCCGCGTCACGACCGCCGTCTAGACCTTAACGCGACACGCTCCGCATGCTCGCGCTAAACCCAAAACCTCGCCTGAAACCTCGCTTCGTATTTGACAGTGCGTCAAGAGGATTGGGCCGGGCATTGCCCGTCAAACGGTGGAATTTTCCGCCGTGTCAAGAGGATTGGGGATATCTTCACCTGAAACCTACTTTCAATCGAGCGCAGATAAGCGCACAATGGTGTCGGCGGATTTCTCAACGAATTTTCATTCCTGAGACTCGGGACAGTCGTCTTTATGAGCTCTACGCCCTTGAGCCAGGACCTGAACGGGTTCGCCATCGAGTTCTGACCGCGATCGTGGAGTGCCGCCGGCCGGTCTTCGATCGCATCGCCCCGTCCGGCAGTCCGGGTCGGCTGGCGGCAATGACCCCCCTCGACCGGCGGAAGGGAAACGTATGCAACGGCTCAGCGGGCTGGATGCCAGCTTCTTGTATTTGGAAACGCCGTCACAGCCGTTGCACGTCTGCGCGATCTTGGAGTTGGACGCCGCGACAGTGCCCGGCGGGTACAGCTTCGCTCGGCTGCGCGAAGAGCTGGGGGTGCGGATCAAGTCGATCCCTGAGTTTCGGCAGAGGTTGGCCGACAGCCGGCTGAATCTGGACCATCCGGTGTGGGTGGAGGACCACAGTTTCGATCTGGACCGGCATCTGCACCGCATCGGGCTGCCGGCGCCCGGCGGGCGCGTCGAGCTGTCGGAGACCTGCGGGCGCATCGCCTCCCTGCCCCTTGATCGCGGCCAGCCCCTGTGGGAGATGTGGGTGATCGAGGGGATCGCTGGCACCGACGCCCGGGCGGGTGGGCGGCTGGCGGTGATGACCAAGGTGCATCACGCCAGCGTGGACGGGGTGGGCGGTGCGAACCTGCTGTCGCAGCTGTGCGGCACCGAACCGGACACGCCGGCGCCGAAGGCGGTGGACGGGCCGGGGGACACCAACTCGCTGGGAATGGCGGTGCGGGGCCTGGCGAAATTCGTTGCCCGGCCACTGCAGCTGGCCACTGTGGTGCCGATGACGGTGTCAACGATCGTCGACACCGTGCGCCGGGGGCGCAGCGGGCGGGCCATGGCGGCGCCGTTCCGGGCGCCGCGCACCCCGTTCAACGACTCCATCACTCGCCGGCGCAACATCGCCTACGCCCGCCTGGAGTTCGACGACATCAAGACGATCAAGAACAGGTTCAATGTCACGGTCAACGATGTGGTGATGGCACTGTGCGCCGGGGTGCTGCGCAAGTTCTTGCTCGATCGCGGTCAGCTGCCCGACACCTCGCTGGTGGCCACGGTGCCGGTGTCGGTGTATCAAACATCCGACCGGCCAGGCCGCAACCAGTTGACGGCGTTGTTCTCCCGCCTGCAGACTCAGATCGCCGACCCGGCCGATCGGCTTCGCGCCATCGCGCACGCCAATGGGGTGGCCAAGGAGCACAGCGCGGCGATCGGGGCGACGCTGTTGCTGGACTGGGCGCAGTTTGCAGGGCGGGCGCTGTTGGCTCCGGCGGTGGGACTCTTCGCCAGTACAGTGCTGACCCGCCGACCGGTGCACAACCTGGTCATCTCCAACGTGCCGGGACCGCAGGTGCCGTTGTACTTTCTGGGCTGCCAGGTCAAGGCGATGTATCCGCTTGGACCGATCTTCTACGGCACCGGCCTCAACATCACGGTGATGTCGCTGACCGGCAAGCTTGACGTCGGGATCAACTCATGCTGGGAACTGGTGCCCGACGTATGGGACCTGGCCGACGACTTCGAGGTCGCCCTGCAGGAATTGCTCACCGCCGCCGCGTGATCCGCCCGAGTACCAGCTCGATGGATTAGATGGCCACTCTTGACGACGTCAAGACCCGAGAACGAAACTGCAGGTAACGGGAGGTACTGAGCCGGAACGAGACGGAACGAACCGGCATGTCAGGAGGCATTTTGCCTGGTAGAGCGGCGGGTTCGATTCCCGGCAGCTCCACACGAAAACAGGCCAGGCCGAAAGGCTTGGCCTGTCTTCGTCGCGGCCAACGCGCCGTCACTGGCACGATCGCCCTCGAAACTCAAAATGTGAGTGTGGGTTCTCGGTCAATCGTCAATGAATTTGATTGCGGTAGAAGCGAACTCGTGGTGGCACTGGAAGATACCGAACCCGGCCGAGGGCTGGGTGACGCGGTTCAGCGCACCGCGGGTGAGAATCCGCATCAGCGCCCCGCGGTGATTTACCGGGGGACAACCTCCCATACTCGAGCCCGACGCCAACCGCCGGTAGACTTGGGTTGGTTGACAGTCCAGCCGGCCCGGAAACGCCGTCCCCCTGCAGCGACAGCGTGAGAGCGACCGCTCGCGACCGGGCATCCAAGTGATCTTCTGTAGAAAGTTCACGATGCGAACGCGTCCAACGTGGACCGTCACCCGGCACCCCGGCGCCAAGAACAAAACCATTCCCCCGCAGCACCGCCACGCCCTCGCCAAACGTTTCCCCTACCCGGTGACCGCGGAGATCCCCCGCGCGGGGCACTACGGGCACGTATCTTCCGCCGATCATCCGGTGAGGCACTGATGGCCATCACAGACGTAGCCGAATACGCCCATCTGAGCGACGCGGACGTCGAGGCACTCGCCGCCGAATTGGACGCGATCCGCCTCGACATCGAGGATTCGCTTGGCGCGAACGACAGGGCGTACATCCAGCGCACCATCGCTGTTCAACGCTGCCTCGACCTCGCCGCCCGTATCGTGATCGGCGCCAGTCGAACCAGGATCGGATGGGCGTTCGGAACACTTGCCCTGGCCACGGCCAAGAGCATCGAGAACATGGAGCTCGGCCACAATATCGGCCACGGCCAATGGGATTGGATGAACGACCCCGAAATCCACTCCACCACCTGGGAGTGGGACATGGCAGGGCTGTCCTCTCAATGGAGGTACTCCCACAACTACCGTCATCACATGTTCACCAACGTCGTCGGAGTCGACGACGACCTTGGGTACGGCGTTCTGCGGGTCACCCGTGACCAACAGTGGAAGCCCAGCAATCTGCTGCAGCCGCTGCGACATCTGTTGTTGGCGCTTGCTTTCGAATGGGGTATCGCGCTGCACGGTCTGTACTCTGAACAGGACCGCGCGGAGACTGACGCCGAAAAGTCCGCTCACACCCGAGCTCTGCGTCGCAAAATCGCTCGCCAGGCGGGTAAAGATTACCTGCTCTTCCCCGCGCTCGCCGGCCGGCGCTGGCGGCACGTCCTATTCGGGAACGCGCTCGCCAACGTGCTGCGAAACCTGTGGGCGTACGCGGTGATCTGCTGCGGCCACTTCGCCGACGGAGCTGAGAAATTCACCCCCGAAGCCCTCGAGGGTGAAACCAAGGCGCAGTGGTATCTACGACAAATGTTGGGTAGCGCCAACTTTCGCGCCGGGCCGGTGATGGCCTTCATGAGCGGAAACCTCTGTTATCAGATCGAACACCATCTCTACCCTGATCTGCCCAGTAACCGTTGCGCCCAGATCGCCGAGCGGGTGCAGGCGGTCTGCGCGAAGTATGACCTGCCCTACACGACCGGCCCGCTGGCCCGCCAATACCTACTGGTGCTACGCACGATCGTCAAACTGGCTCTGCCGGACCGGTTCCTGGCCGCATCCTCCGATGACGCCCCCGAAACCGCCTCCGAAGAGAAATTTCGCCGCCTCGTGAAACGACCGGGCCCAGTCGGCGTCGAAAACCCTATTGCGCGTCGACGCGGACTGGCCACCGCGATCCGCAACCGCAACACCCGGCTCAACCAACGACTTATCTCGGCGCGCCGGCGAGTCGCTGCGAGTGCTCGATGAGGGCAATGTCAGGCACGCGCCGGCCTCGGCGCTTTCATGTCTCTCGGCGACACCCTGGGCCACGAACCAATAGGAATCGTGCGGGAGGTGGGTCGCGAGGTCACCAACCTGGCGGGTGGTGACGGGGCGGTAATCCCGCTCCAGATATGTGTTGACGACGTCGCAGCTACGACACCTGGGGCGTGCCGCGGTCGGTGGCCGGCTCTTGACGCGGTCAAGAGCCGAAAACGAAATCGCAGGTAACGACGGGACTGAATCTGACCGAAACGGAACGAACCGGCAGCTCAGTAGCCATTTTGCCTGGTAGAGCGGCGGGTTCGATTCCCCGCCGGCAGAACGGATGTTTGTCGTTCTACGGACGGGGTAATCGGTGCACACGTGTTCACTGAAATCGAAATCCCATGTACCTGGACTGAGGCAATGGAGCCGCCCTATGGAGTTGAAGATGCGGAGCCTGACGCGATGGAGTGCTGCTCCCGCGAAGGACATCGAAACCGCAGTATCCCCGAAGGTCAATGTGTTGCGCGGCTTGGTGGCTCGCGCGACGACGCCGCTATTGCCCGATGACTACCTCAAGTTGCTCAATCCGTTGTGGTCCGCGCGGGAACTGCGTGGGGTAGTGGTCGATGTCCGTAAAGAAACTGAAGACTCGGCGACGGTGACGATCAGGCCGGGATGGGGCTTTTCCGGGGACTACCGGCCCGGCCAGTATCTGGGGATCGGGCTTCGGGTCGATGGCCGCTGGCACTGGCGGTCCTACTCGCTCACGTCGATTCCGCGGCGCGACAGAAAACTGATCTCGATCACCGTGAAAGCAACTCCTGAGGGGTTCCTGTCGTCCCATCTGGTCAACGGCGTCGAGGCCGGCACGGTGGTTCGGCTGGCAACTCCGAAGGGCGATTTCGCGCTTCCCGACCCGGCGCCGGGCAGGTTGTTGTTCGTGACAGCGGGCAGCGGCATCACCCCCGTCATCGCGATGCTGCGCTCGCTCAAGCAGCGCGGCGAGAGTCCCGACATCATGCACATCCATTCGGCGCCCGTCGTCGATGAGGTGATATTTCACGACGAGTTACGTGCGTTGGAGCGCGCTCAGTCCGGCTACCGGTTGCACCTGCAGCTGACCGCGGACATGGGCAAGATCGACTTCGCCGAGCTTGACGGTGTCGTTCCGGATTGGAAGGGGCGCTCCGCGTGGGCGTGCGGGCCACCGGCCATGCTCGACACGGTCGAAAAGGTGTGGAGGGACGCGGGCATCGCGGACAGCCTGCACATGGAGCGGTTCACCATCTCCCGCACCGACAAAGGCGGCGAGGGCGGCACGGTCACCTTCGCC
>NZ_JBAPPI010000863.1:0-4227 GCF_049280035.1 Mycobacterium sp.
CACCTACACCGGCGAACTCGAACCGGTCGCTGAGATCTGCGCGGCGCTGGACAAACTGGCCGCCGACGGGGGCGTGGACGTTCCGGTGCACGTCGACGCGGCCAGCGGGGGCTTCGTGGTGCCGTTCCTGCACCCGGAACTCAAGTGGGACTTCCGGCTGCCCCGGGTGGTGTCGATCAATGTCAGCGGCCACAAATACGGGCTGACCTATCCCGGCATCGGGTTCGTCGTGTGGCGTAGCAAGGAATACCTGCCCGATGATCTGGTCTTCCGGGTCAACTACCTGGGCGGGGACATGCCGACGTTCACGCTCAACTTCTCGCGCCCGGGCAACCAGGTGATCGGCCAGTACTACAACTTCTTGCGGCTGGGCCGTGAGGGCTACACGCAGGTCATGCAGAGTTTGTCGGGTACCGCCCGCTGGCTGGGCGAGCAGCTGCACGAAGCCGACCACTGCGAGGTGATCTCGGACGGGTCGGCGATCCCCGTCGTGGCCTTCCGGCTGGCCCGCGGCCTGGGCTACACCGAGTTCGACGTCTCGCACGAGCTGCGGGGCTTCGGGTGGCAGGTGCCCGCCTACACCATGCCCGACAACGCTACCGACGTCTCCGTGCTGCGCATCGTGGTGCGTGAGGGGTTGTCGGCCGACCTGGCCCGGGCGCTGCACGACGACGCCCGCACCGCGCTGGCCTCGCTGGACAAGCTCAAGCCCAGCGGCCACTACAAAGCCGAGCATTTCGCCCACTAATCCGTGGGCGACAACGCGGGCTGCCGGCCGGTAACCGTGGCGGCTCTGCTGATTTGTCGCTCGAAGGGGGGCACATTGTGTGTCCGCCAGCACAGGGACTGCTGTGACTGATGCGACGAGACGGACTAGCGGTGCGACTCTAGGATCGGCCGGCGCCCACGTTCTGGGACAATGGCGGGCGTGGCCGTTACGCCGATATCCCTGACGCCGGGCGTCCTCGCAGAGGCCGTGGTGGACTTGGATGCTATTGCGCACAACGTGCGGGTGTTGCGCGAGCACGCGGGCGATGCGCAAGTAATGGCCGTGGTCAAGGCCGACGGCTATGGTCACGGCGCCACCCGGGTTGCCCGGACCGCGTTGGCCGCCGGTGCCGCCGAATTGGGTGTCGCGACCGTCGACGAGGCGCTGGCGCTGCGCGCCGACGGCATCACCGCGCCGGTGCTGGCCTGGCTGCATCCGCCCGGCCTCGACTTCGGGCCTGCGCTGCTGGCCGACATCGAGATCGCGGTGTCCTCGGTGCGCCAGCTCGAGGAGCTACTGGACGCGGTTCGTCGCACCGGCCGGACGGCCACCGTGACCGTCAAGGTGGATACCGGGCTGAACCGCAACGGCGTCGCCCCCGGGCAGTACCCGGCGATGCTGACCGCGTTGCCTCAAGCCGTCGCCGAGGACGCCGTCCGGCTGCGGGGGCTGATGTCACACATGGTTTACGCAGACGAACCCGACAACCCGATCAATAACGTTCAGGCTCAACGGTTTACCGAGATGGTGACGCAGGCGCGCAGCCAGGGTGTGCACTTCGAGGTAGCTCATCTGTCGAACTCGTCGGCCACGATGTCACGTCCCGACCTGGCCTTCGACATGGTCCGGCCAGGGATCGCGGTGTACGGCCTGAGCCCAGTTCCGAGCCTTGGCGCCATGGGGCTGATACCGGCGATGACGGTGAAATGCGCTGTCGCATTGGTGAAGTCGATTCAAGCCGGTGAGGGCGTGTCGTACGGGCACACCTGGATCGCCGAGCGTGACACCACCGTCGCGCTGATGCCGATCGGCTATGCGGACGGTGTTTTCCGGTCGCTGGGCGGGCGACTGGACGTGCTGATCAACGGCACGCGGCGCCCCGGCGTTGGACGGATCTGCATGGACCAGTTCGTGGTTGACCTCGGTGCGGGGCACGTCGATGTCACCGAAGGCGACGAGGCGATCCTGTTCGGGCCGGGCACGCGGGGCGAGCCGACCGCGCAGGAGTGGGCTGATCTGCTGGACACCATCCATTACGAAGTGGTGACCAGTCCGCGCGGACGTATCACCAGAACCTACCGCGAGGCCGGAAATCGTTGAGCGGTACGAACAATAACGGCTCCCACGCGGACAGGGCCGGCCTGGCGCGATGGCTGGCAGGTGCCGCGGGCCTGGGCGCGATAGGCACCATCGCAGGGGTTACGGCGGCCCACTCGATGACCCGACGTGCGGAAATCGAAGACCCTTATGTCAACGAGGATTTCGAGGCGCTCGATGGCGACCGCAGTTATGTGGTGACAACGCCTGACGGCGTGCCGCTGGCGGTCCGCGAGGTCGGGCCCACTGACGCGCCGCTGACCGTGGTTTTCGCGCACGGATACTGCCTTCGGATGGGCGCCTTCCACTTTCAGCGCATGCGACTGTTCGACGAATTGGGTCCGCAGGTCCGAATGATTTTCTACGACCAGCGCGGCCACGGCCGATCCGGCGAGGCGCCGCCGGAAACCTACACGATCACCCAGCTGGGCATGGACTTAGAGACGGTGCTGCAAGTGATCGCGCCGCGCGGCCCGATCGTGGTGGTCGGCCATTCGATGGGTGGGATGACCGTGTTGTCGCACGCGCGGCAGTACGCCCACCACTACGGCAACCGCATCGTCGGAGCCGCGTTGATTTCGTCTGCGGCTGAAGGGGTGGCGAAGTCGCCGCTGGGCGAAATTCTGAATAATCCAGCGCTAGAAGCCGTTCGGCGAGCGGCGCGGTCGGCGCCCAAGCTGGTTCAACGCGGCCGCAACGTGGGCCGCTCGGTGATCGGGCCGATCCTGCGGGCGGCGTCCTACGCCGACTGGAATGTCAGCCCGAGCATCGTGGCGTTTTCAGAGAGGATGATGCTCGACACCCCGATCCCGACCATGGTCGAGTTCTCGCACGCCTTGGAAGTACACGACGAAACGGCTGGGCTGCCAACGCTGGCGAACATTCCGACATTGGTCGTCTGCGGCGACCACGACTTGGTCACCCCCGACGAATACTCGAAGAAAATAGCCGACGCGCTGCCGGACTCCGAGCTGGTCATCGTGGCCAGATCAGGTCATTTGGTGTTGCTGTCCAAGCCGGAACCGATCAACGACGGGTTGGTGCGGCTGGTCAAGCGGGCGACACCGGGCAGATTCGCAGCGCTGAGCCAGCGGTGGCGCGATCGGATCCGGCGTCGTGACTGAGGGTCGGTCCGGCATGGCGACGCTGCCAGGCGTCGAAGACACCGTTGCGCTCGGGTCGCGTCTGGGCGGCCAGCTGCGCGCCGGGGATGTCGTGGTGCTTTCCGGCCCGCTTGGCGCTGGAAAAACCGTGCTGGCCAGGGGAATTGCCGCCGCGATGGATGTCGACGGGCCGGTCACGTCACCGACGTTTGTACTGGCGCGGGTGCATCCGGCACGACAGACCGGCGCCCCGGCGATGATCCATGTCGACGTCTACCGATTGCTGGAGCACACCGGCGCCGATCTGCTCGACGAGCTCGAATCTCTGGATCTGGACACCGAACTCGACGATGCGGTGGTCGTGATGGAGTGGGGCGAGGGCCTTGCCGAACGGTTGTCCGATCGGCACCTGGACGTCCGCCTCGAACGCCTCACCAACTCCGACGTGCGGACCGTGACCTGGCAATGGAGCTGCCGCGCCGGCGACGATGCAGAGCGTAGCGATGAGGAGGAGCGGCGCACATGAGCGGACGCAGCCGCGTCGTGTTGGCCATCGACACCGCGACTCCCGCCGTCACGGCGGGCATCGTGGCCGATGGCGACTTACTGGCCGAACGGGTCAGCGTCGACGCCCGGGCGCACGCCGAACGGCTCACCCCGAATGTGTTGGGCGCCTTGGCTGATGCCGGGCTGCAGATGGCCGACCTGGACGCTGTGGTGGTGGGCTGTGGCCCGGGGCCGTTCACCGGCCTGCGGGTGGGTATGGCGACGGCTGCGGCCTACGGGCACGCGCTTGGCATCCCGGTGCACGGAGTCTGCAGCCTCGATGCCATCGGCGGGCAGACCACCGGCGAGACGTTGGTCGTCACCGATGCCCGCCGGCGCGAGGTCTACTGGGCTCGCTATCGCGACGGCGTTCGGATCGACGGCCCGGCCGTCAGCGCCCCGGCCGACGTCGACCCTGGTGCTGCGCGGTCGATTGCCGGCTCGCCCGAGCATGCCGCACTGTTCGGGCTGGCGCTGTGCGAACCGTCGCAC
>NZ_JBAPPI010000864.1:0-7670 GCF_049280035.1 Mycobacterium sp.
CCTCATTGCCCGCCGGAATCCAGGTTGGGTTCGGCTCGCCGTGGCCCTGCTTGCTTGTCATCCGCCGGAACCCCAGCTTCGTGCGTTCCGTGAACGTCGTGATCGAGTTGTCCAGATGCTGCATCACCAGCGCGATCACGGTCCGCTCGCTCCACTGACGGGGATTGAGCATTCGAAGTATGCCGCGCGGATCTTCGCCGGCTTGATCCAACAACTGCCTCCATCGCGGCACATCCGTGCCCTTGGGACCGGACCCGTCGGTCATCAAGGTCTGCAGCAGACCCATGGCGTTGGATCCCTTGCCGTAGCGGACCGGTTCGATGTGGGTGTCCGGCGTCGGGTGAATCGACGACGTGATCGCCACCCCGTGAGTCAAGTCCAGGTCCGGCGAGACCTTCAACGTCGCGGCACCGACGATCGATTCGGAGTTGGTGCGGGTCAGCACGCCCAGCTTTTCGGACAGGGCGGGCAATTTGCCGGTGTCGCGCATCTTGAACAGCAGCTTCTGCGTGTTGTACGTGCCGGCGGCCAGCACTAGGTGATTCGCGGTGAACGTGCGCTTCTTGCGGCGCAGCAAGCGGCCGGTGTGCTTGGTGTGAACCTCCCACAGTCCGTCCGGCCGCTGCGCGAACTTGGTAACGGTCGTCATCGGATGTATTTGTGCCCCAGCCGATTCCGCGAGCCCGAGGTAGTTCTTCAGCAGGGTGTTCTTGGCGCCGTAGCGGCAGCCGGTCATGCAGGATCCGCATTCCAGGCAACCGGTCCGGGCCGGACCGGCACCGCCGAAGTATGGGTCGGGCACCGTCTCGCCGGGCGTCTTGGTTCCGTTCGGACCGAAGAACACCCCGACCGGGGTCGGCACGAACGTGTCGCCGCAACCCATCTCGTCGGCGACCTCCTTGACCACGCGGTCAGCGTCGGTGAACGTTGGGTTTTGAACCACACCGAGCATCCGCTGCGCCTGCTGATAATGCGGCATCAACTCGGCGCGCCAATTGGTGATGTGCGCCCACTGCTGGTCGTTGAAGAACGGATCCGGCGGCACATAAAGCGTGTTGGCGTAGTTCAGCGATCCACCGCCGACGCCGGCACCGGCCAGGATCATGCAGTTTTGCAGCAGGTGGATGCGCTGGATGCCGTAGCAGCCCAGTTGGGGCGCCCACAGAAACTTGCGCAGGTTCCAGGATGTCTTGGCGAAGTCCTCATCGGCAAAGCGCCGGCCGGCCTCGAGCACGCCGACCCGGTACCCCTTTTCGGTCAGCCGCAGCGCGGTGATGCTGCCCCCGAAGCCCGACCCGATAATCAGCACGTCGTAATCCGGTTTCACCGCACCAGTATGGACTTACCCGCCGGTAATGAACCAGGGTGCCAGCAGTTGAAGCTCAACTATCGACGGTGAGGCCGACTTTCTGGAATTCCTTGAGGTCGCAGTAGCCGGCCTTGGCCATCGACCGGCGCAGCCCGCCGACCAGGTTCAGCGAGCCGAACGGGTCGTCGGACGGCCCGTCGAGCACCTGGCGCAACGGCGGCCGCTCGCCGACGGCGATCTGCAGTAACGCGCCTCGCGGTAGCGACGGGTGGGCGGCGGCAGCCGGCCAGAACCAGCCGTCACCGAGCGCCTCGGCCGCCTCGGCGAGCGGGGTGCCCAGCACCACCGCGTCGGCACCGCAGGCGATGGCCTTGGCCAAATCACCGGAGGTGTGGATGTCCCCGTCGGCGAGCACATGCACATAGCGGCCGCCGGTTTCGTCGAGGTATTCGCGGCGGGCCGCCGCGGCGTCGGCGATCGCGGTGGCCATCGGCACGCTGATCCCGAGTACCTCGTCGCTGGTGGTCACTCCCCTGGTGGAGCCGTAGCCGACGATGACGCCGGCGGCGCCGGTACGCATCAGGTGCAGTGCGGTGCGATGGTCGAGCACGCCGCCGGCGACCACCGGGACGTCGAGTTCGGAGATGAAGGTCTTGAGGTTGAGCGGCTCACCGTCGCTGGCGACGCGTTCGGCGGAGATGATCGTGCCCTGGATGACCAGCAGGTCTACGCCGGCCGCGACCAACCCCGGCGTCAAGGCCTGGGCGTTCTGCGGACTGACCCGCACCGCGGTCGTCACCCCGGCGTCGCTGATGCGCGCCACCGCGGCGGCCAGCAACTCGGGATCCAGCGGCGCGGCGTGTAGCTGCTGCAGCAGCCGAATGGCCGCCGACGGCTCGGGTTCTTTGGCAGCCGCCTCGGTGACCTGAGCGATCTTGGCCGCGACGTCGGCGTGCCGTCCGATCAGCCCTTCGCCGTTGAGCACTCCCAGGCCGCCGAGCCGACCGAGCTCGATGGCGAACTCCGGCGACACCAGCGCATCGGTCGGATGGGAAATGACGGGGATCTCGAACCGGTACGCGTCGAGCTGCCACGCCGTCGATACGTCCTGCGAGGAGCGGGTGCGCCGTGACGGCACGATGTTGATGTCTTCGAGTTCGTAAGTGCGCCTTGCAGTTCGGCCCATGCCGATCTCGACCATGTCACGCATGAGCGACCCTTCTCGATCGGTTCACCGCTCGTAGTAGTTAGGCGCTTCGGCGGTCATGGTGATGTCGTGCGGGTGGCTTTCTTTCAAGCCCGCCGGCGTGATCCGGACGAACTGCGCCTGCTGCAGCGCCTCGATGGTGTGGGACCCGGTGTAGCCCATCGCTGCGCGCAACCCGCCGGTGAGCTGATGGATCACCGACGACAACGGCCCGCGGAACGGTACCCGGCCCTCGATGCCCTCGGGCACCAGCTTGTCTTCGGAGAGCGCGTCGTCTTGGAAGTAGCGGTCCTTCGAGTACGACTTGCCCTCCCCCCTGCCCTGCATGGCGCCCAACGATCCCATGCCGCGGTAGCTCTTGTACTGCTTGCCGTTGACGAAGATCAGCTCACCGGGCGCCTCGGCGGTGCCCGCCAGCAGCGAGCCCAGCATTGCTGTCGACGCGCCCGCGGCCAGCGCCTTGGCAATATCACCGGAGTACTGCAGCCCGCCGTCGGCGATCACCGGCACGCCCGCAGGGCGGCAGACCGCGACCGCTTCGAGGATCGCGGTGATCTGCGGCGCCCCGACACCGGCCACCACCCGGGTGGTGCAGATCGAACCGGGACCCACCCCGACTTTGACCGCATCGGCGCCGGCCTCGACCAGCGCCGCGGCCGCCGACCTGGTGGCGACATTGCCGCCGACCACCTCTATCCGATCGCCGACCTCAGCCTTGAGCTTGCCGACCATGTCCAGCACCAGCCGATTGTGTGCGTGCGCGGTGTCGACAACCAGGACGTCAACCCCTGCGTCGACCAGCGTCATGGCCCGCACCCAGGCGTCGTCGCCGATCCCGACGGCGGCGCCGACCAGCAACCGGCCGTCGCTGTCTTTGGTGGCCAACGGGTGCTGCTCGGTCTTGACGAAGTCTTTGACGGTGATCAGCCCGGTCAGCCGGCCGTGACCGTCGACGATCGGCAGCTTCTCGATCTTGTTGCGGCGCAGCAGGCCCAGCGCCGCGTCGGCGCTGACGCCCTCCTGGGCGGTGATCAGCGGAGCCTTGGTCATCACCTCCGCGACCGACTTGGACTGATCAACCTCGAAGCGCATGTCGCGGTTGGTGATGATCCCGACCAGCGCACCGGAGCCGTCGACCACCGGCAGCCCGGAGATCCGGAATTTCGCGCACATCGCGTCGACTTCGGCCAGCGTGTTGTCCGGCCCGCAGGTGACCGGATCGGTGACCATGCCAGCCTCCGACCGCTTCACCATCTCGACCTGGCCGGCCTGTTCGGTGACCGACAGATTGCGGTGCAGCACGCCCATCCCGCCGGCCCGGGCCATGGCGATCGCCATCCGCGACTCGGTGACGGTGTCCATCGCCGAGCTGACCAACGGCACCTTGAGCCGAATCTCCTTGGTGAGCTGGCTGGAAGTATCCGCGCTGGCGGGCACCACATCGGAGGCCGCCGGCAGCAGCAGGACGTCGTCGAATGTCAGTCCCAGCATCGCGATCTTGTGCGGATCATCACCTCCGGTGGGCACCGGGTCGTCGGCCAGGCCACCGACGCGGACGTATGGCTCGACAATCAGGTCGCCGCTGCCTTCAAGACGGGACAAGCCAGATGACATCGCGGGGGCCCTCCCATACGCATGCCGAGTGAGGATCTCATCCTATCGGCTCCATCCGACCTGGCGACGACGCGCGCCGTCGGATGGCCGACGGAGAAGCGACCAAGGCAGCTGGTCTGCGGGTGTAGCGCTGGCGTGATGGCCGCCTGGCTGCGTAATGTGGAGCCGTGCGCGACTACCTCCCGCCGGGTTTGCCGCCCGATCCATTTGCCGACGACCCGTGTGACCCGTCGGCGGCGCTGGACGCCGTCGAGCCCGGTCAACCGCTTGACCCCCCGGAGCGGATGGCGGTCGAGGCTGACCTGGCCGACCTCGCGGTCTACGAGGCTCTGCTGGCGCACAAGGGTGTTCGCGGCTTGGTGGTGTGTTGTGACGAGTGCCAGCAGGATCACTATCACGACTGGGACATGTTGCGCGCGAACCTACTGCAGCTGTTGGTCGACGGCACCGTACGTCCGCACGAGCCGGCCTATGACCCCGAGCCGGACGCCTACGTCACCTGGGATTACTGTCGGGGGTACGCCGACGCCTCACTCAATGAGGCGACCTCGGATACTTAGATATCCGGGGGCATCACGGCCAGCCGCTAAGCAGGCCTTTTCCTCAACCGCCAACCGAGTTCGTTGGGGCTAGCGTCGCCGGCGCGGCGGTCGGCAGCGAGCTGGGGGCAGGCGTCGCGTTCGGATCCCGGTTGGCGACCTTGGCATGCAACTGGTTCAACTTGTCGATCAGATCCTGTTTGCGGTCGCCGTCCTTGACGGTCTGCACCCGGTCGGTGACCGCGTCCAGCTTGTCCTGCGCCTCATCCCACTGTCCCAGCGTGATCATTTGCTCAACGAGGTCGAAATCGGTCTGGGCGGATGACGCGATCCGCTCATCGTGCACCGAAGCCGGCTCGCCGAACACCTTCGTGTGGACTCCGTAGAGCGTGTCGCCGGGCTGGGCCTGGCCCATCACGGCGACGAATCCGCCGATACCCAGCAGGGTGGCGGCCAGCGTCCCGACCAGGGTCATGCTGCGGCGGCTACGACGACGCGCTGCCAGCCCGCGATTGAACGCGTCCATCGCTTGCCGTTCCGGGCACAGTCCGCTGGGCACCGGGGCTCTCAACTCGTCACGCCAGTCCTCAAGCAGCCCGGCCAGCGCCCTATCGGTATCGCCCGGATCGGTCACATCGCCGAACTCGACCGGCTCGCGGTTCGCCAACGCGTCGATGAACCGCTCGGTGCGGCCCACCGCGTCCAGGTTCGGCTGATCAAACGGTGTAGGAGTTGGTTCAGACATAATCTCGCCCCGCTGCAACAATCTCGGATTTCAGCCGCGCCAAGGCGCGGTGTTGGGCCACCCGCACCGCGCCGGCGGTGCTACCGACGGCGCTGGCGGTCTCCTCAGCGCTCAAACCGACCACAACGCGCAAGATCAGGATTTCGCGTTGCTTGTCGGGCAGAACCTTGAGAAGTTCGTTCATCCTGCTGGTGGCGTCCGCTTCGAGGGCCGCCTGCTCGGGACCGGCCTCGGCTGAAGTGCGTTCGGGAATGCAATCCATCGGATATGCCGGGTCGCGGCCGGCTGCGCGATACGCATCGGCCACCTTGTGCGCGGCGATGCCGTACACAAAAGCCAGGAAAGGGCGCCCACGATCGCAGTAACGTGGCAGCGCCATGACGGCGGCCAAGCACACCTCCTGTGCCACATCATCAGCCGACACGCCGCTCCGATCGATGGTGCCGACGCGCGCGCGGCAGTATCGGATCACGATCGGGCGGATCGTCTCCAGCACTTGTCGAAGCGCGTCCCGATCGCCTGCTACGGCCTCAGCTACAACAGCGTCGAGACGCTCCTCCTGCGTTGTCATCGAGGGCAACATCTCCAACGTTACGAACCGGGCATCGCCCGGTGCGGTGGCTCACAGTAAAACAATAACGACCTGCGACAGCAGCGGTGGCGTTAACGCTGAGCCCAGGCCCCGCCCCAGTGCTGCACTTGGCGTGCGCACTCGTCGCGAAGGTCGCGCAGCTCTTCGATCGAGGGGGTCGCGCTTCCCGTATCGACAAGGTCGATTAGCAGGCAGGCCACCGCCCAGCGCAGCGGCACCAGGCTCAACCGGCCGGTGAGCTCCAGCGTCGCCGCACCGAGGATTCGGGCCCGGTCGACGGCACCGGCGCTGCACAGCGCGGCGGCCAATACCACGTCGCTTTTGGCGCGGTGCCGCGCAGACAGCGTGGTCGCGGCCAGCTCGACGGCGAATTCTGCGTTGCGCACCGCGGCAACACCGTCGCCGGCCGCAATCGCCAGCTCCGCGGCGACCCACGCTCGGCGTATCGACAGCCGGTGCTGCGGCACTTCCGCCGCTATCGGTTCTGCCCGGCTCAGCAACGTCGCCGCGGCGGCCAGCCGACCTACGCCCAACGCGTCGGCCGCCAGCCCGATCAACGCATCGGCGGCGGCCTCGGGGTCGGCGCCGGCCAGAGCCAACGCGCGTCCATCCCAGCCGCGGGCCAACCGGTGCCAGCCCAGCTGTCGCAGAAATGAGGCCTGGGTACTGTGCGCCAGCGAGGCAAACCGATCGCCCGGCGCACTGCGCAGTAGCACCGCGAGGTCGTTGCGAGCGCTGCCGTAGCGGCCCTGTCCTCCGGCGCCGACCGCGCGTAGCCACAGCTGACGCGTTGTGCCCGCCGACGGCAGCGGCCAGCGCTCGGGCTGATTTCCGAAGGCGGTAGCGGTAAGGTCGGACTCGATTGTCGGACCATAGGTCATAGAGTTCACGGGCGTGCAGTAGTTAAAATTTCATGCTGTCTGAGTTACACCGGTATTAAATCTAACGCTGATCATATTTATGGCGACTGCCCGTGAGGCGGTTGCGAGCTGGGACATTGCCTCATAACACCTTGTCACCATGCATACGTAGGCCGGCAGACTCATCGCGTCGATGAACTCAGAGTAAATTGTCAAGGCTCCGTTGCGCATTCGGCAGATCACCGAGTGTTGACGAAATTTCCGTAGGCCCCCTACCTTTAAGGCCGACGGTAGTCACCGACGACCCGCTCGATTCAGTTGACGACTTACGTGTTCGCAAACTGGCCAGAACATGGGCGTGTAGAGAGGGACTTCAATGCCACAGCCGGAGCAGCTACCAGGCCCCAACGCCGATATTTGGGAATGGCAATTACAAGGTCTTTGCCGCGGGTTGGACTCGTCGGTGTTCTTCCATCCGGACGGCGAGCGCGGCCGGGCCCGCTTGCAGCGTGAGCGGCGCGCCAAGGAGATGTGCCGCCAGTGCCCGGTGATGGCGCAGTGCCGCGCGCATGCCCTGGAAGTCGGCGAGCCCTACGGCATCTGGGGCGGCCTGTCGGAAACCGAACGCGAGCTACTGCTCAAGCGTGACATCGGTAGGACACGCAGCATCCGCCGCACCGCCTAAGGCGGTTCGAACCGAACGCAAGGAGCCCCCGAATCGTGCGGGCGGTTTCTAGGGGTCGTCGCAACACTGCTGGTTAATTGGTCAGTAGTAGATCACGCAAGCGCTCGGCTGGAGTATCC
>NZ_JBAPPI010000865.1:0-4184 GCF_049280035.1 Mycobacterium sp.
GACATACTGCGCCTTGGCCACATCTGCGAAATTCGGAGTCACCGGGCCAGTCTAGCCAGGGCTCATCGCGGCATCCGGCGCCAGACGAACTGCGGCAGGAGCCGCATCACTGTCGACGCGGGCCCCAACGCCCAAGGAATCCACACCGTCCGGCGGCCCTTGTCCAGCGCACGCGCCGTCGCCGCGGCCACCTGCGACGGCGTGCTGGACAGCGGTGCCGGCGTCATGCCCTCCGTCATCCGGCCGATGACGAAACCGGGCCGCACGATCAGCAGCCGCACGCCGGTGCCATGCAACGCGTCGGCCAGCCCGCTGGCGAACCCGTCCAGGCCCGCTTTCGCTGAGCCGTACACATAGTTGGCCCGACGCACCCGCGCGCCGGCGATCGAGGAGAACACCACCAGCGTTCCCCGGTCGGCCTGCCGCATCGCGGCGGCCAGATGGGTGAGCAGGCTGACCTGCGCGACGTAGTCGGTGTGCACCACGGCCACCGCGTGCGCGGCGTCGACCTCGGCCCGGCCTTGGTCACCGAGGATTCCGAAGGCCAAAACCGCGGTGTCGATCGGACCGTGTTCGGCGATGATCGACGCAATCAACGGGCCGTGCGATGCGACGTCGTCAGCGTCGAATTCGCGAGTGGACACCGCGACCGCGCCGGCGGCCAGTATCGCCGCGGTCTGTTCGCCGAGCCGGTCGGCGTTTCGCGCCGCCAGCACGACGGACGCGCCGGGAGCGAGTAGCACCGCGAGCTCGGTACCGATTTCACTGCGGCCGCCGAGAATCAGCACCGTATGTGCGCCCGTGTCATCCACGGCTGCGATTATCACCTGCGCTAGCGTGAGCGGTGATGGCGAACTCCTCCGCCCGGCTGACCAACGACGCACTGGCATTTCTCACAGAGCGCCACCTGGCCATGTTGACCACGCTGCGCACCGACAATTCGCCGCACGTGGTGGCGGTGGGTTTCACCTTCGACCCGAAGACACACATCGCGCGGGTGATCACCACCGGCGGCTCGCAGAAGGCAGTGAACGCCGAACGTGGCGGGGTCGCGGTGCTCAGTCAGGTCGACGGCGCCCGCTGGCTATCGCTTGAGGGCCGGGCCAGCGTAAACAGGGAAGTCGACGCCGTACGCGATGCCGAATTGCGCTACGCACAGCGTTACCGCACACCGAGAGCCAACCCCCGACGAGTGGTCATCGAGGTGCAGGTGGAGCGGGTACTAGGGTCCTCGGATCTGCTGGCCCGCAAAACCGACTAGCTCGCTAGACCAGGGTGGCGCCGGGCGCCCGAATCACCAGCGGCACCGCCGGGAAATAGGCGGCCAGCTCCGGTCGGGATTTGGCTAGCGCGGCGGTGCCGTAGCCGCGATGCCGGTAGTCAGGATGGATCCAGATCCGGACGTGAACCTCCTGGCCCTCGAGCTCGCCGAAGACCATGCCGACCTTCTCGTCGCCGTCGACCGCGACAAACCAGGCTGCCTCTTCGGCGTCGAATCGCTCCCGCGCCGCGCGGATCTCGTCGTCGAGACCACCCGCCGGACCGCCGGACCCGTCGCCCTTGGCGCCGATGTCCTCGGTGCGTGCGGCGAAGATATCGCGGTCGGCCGCGCCGGAGAACGGGCGGAGCAGCAAGGTGTCGCCGGAGCTGGCCGGCCGGTCCTTGAAGGTGAAACTCAAGATGTTGTTCAGGTCTTCAAGCTCGGCGGCGATCTTCTTGCGCGAGACTTTGGTCAATTGATCGAACGACATGCCGATCACCGCCTCGGCGCCCAGCCGCGAGGTGCCCAGCAGCGCGACGATGCCGTCGACCGCCGATGGCCGGTCATCGGCCTCCACGATCAGATCCAGCACTTCATGTCGACGCTCCAGCGCTGTGAGCAGGGCATCGGTGATCTCTCGGCGGGCGGCGGCGCGGTCGTGGTCGGTCATCGCACGAGCGTAATACTTGGCCGCGGGTCGGCGCGTGGCACCCGCGGCCACGCTTAGACCGGGACGACGATCAGCTCGTGCGGACGGTGGTTGACGGGCAGGGCGCCGTCCTCGGCCACCACCACAATGTCTTCGATACGCGCCCCCCACCGGCCGGGGAAATAGATGCCGGGCTCGACGGAAAACGCCATGCCCGCCTGCAGCGGTAAGTCATTGCCCGCGACGATGTACGGCTCTTCATGCACCGACAACCCGATGCCGTGCCCGGTGCGGTGCACGAAATAGTCGGCGAGCCCGGCGTCGGCCAGCACGCTGCGGGCAGCGGCATCCACCTGTTCGGCGGTCACCCCGGGACGCACCGCGTCGACGGCGGCGCGTTGCGCCCGCTGCAGCACTGAATACTGCTGCGCCACTTCGGCACTGGGCTCTCCAATGCTGTAGGTACGGGTGGAGTCGGAGTGGTATCCGGGCTGGTATGCGCCGCCGATGTCGACGACGACGACGTCACCGACGCGGAGCTCCCGATCCGAGTACTCGTGGTGTGGGTCCGCACCATGCGGACCGGAGCCGACGATGACGAACGCCACCTCCGAATGCCCTTCGGCGACAATGGCTTCGGCGATATCCGCGGCAACGTCGGCCTCCGTTCGACCGGGGACCAGGAAATCCGGCACCCGGGAATGCACGCGGTCGATCGCGGCGCCGGCCTTGCGCAGCGCGTCGATCTCGGAAGCGTCCTTGACCATCCGCAGTCCCCGCAGCACGCCGGTGGCCAACACCGGGACGACACCGAGGACTTCGGCCAGCGGCAACAAATGCAGCGCGGGCATCGAGTCGGTGACGGCGGTCGCCGCGGGTGCGCGGCCGATCGCCTCCGCGACCAGTTGGTAGGGATCATCGCCGTCGACCCAATCTCGCACCGCCAAGCCCAGATCCGCGGCAGCGGACTGTTTCAGCGAAGCCAGCTCCAGTCGCGGTACCACCACGGTCGGGTCACCGGCGACCGGCAACACCAACGCAGTGAGCCGCTCAAAGGTCTGCGCGCGCGAGCCGAGCAGATACCGCAAGTCATAGCCCGGGGTAACCACCAGCCCAGCCAGGTCCGCCTCTGCGGTAGCGGCCGTCGCCGCCGCAATCCGGCGGCCATAGACGTCTGCGTCGAATCGGTGAGAACCCATGGCAGTCAGGCTAGCCGCGCGACGATGCAGAGCGCGCAGCGCGATGAGGAGGAGCGCGGCAATCGGACCTAGCCGCGCGACGATGCAGAGCGCGGCGCGATGAGGTGGGGGCACCCCCAGCCCCGCAGCGGCGAGGGGGCGAACGCGGCAATCGGACCTAGCCGGGATGCGACTGGCAGGATGGCGGGCATGTCCGCACCGGTGCTGCTGCTCGACGGCGCCAGCATGTGGTTTCGCTCCTACTACGGCGTCCCTTCCTCGATCACCTCCCCCGACGGCCGGCCGGTGAACGCGGTCCGCGGCTTCTTGGACTCGGTGGCCATGCTGGTCACCCGGCAGCGACCCGGCCGCTTGGTGCTGTGCCTGGACTTGGACTGGCGTCCGCAATTCCGGGTCGACCGCATCCCGTCGTACAAGGCGCATCGGGTCGAGGAAGAACAACCCGACGGCAAACCCGATGTCGAGGAGGTGCCCGACGAGTTGTCTCCGCAGGTCGAGATGATCGAGGAGATCCTCGACGCGTTCGGCATCTGCACCGGCGGTGCCGCGGGTTTCGAAGCCGACGATGTGATCGGCACGTTGGCCGCTCAGGAGCGGCGCGACCCGGTGATCGTCGTCAGCGGCGACCGCGACCTGTTACAGGTGGTCGGTGACGATCCGGTGTCCGTTCGGGTGCTCTATCTCGGACGAGGCCTGACCAACGCCACGCTGATGGGTCCCAGCGAGGTGGCCGAGCGCTACGGTGTGCCCGCCGACCGGGCCGGCACCGGCTATGCCGAGCTGGCGCTGCTGCGCGGTGACCCCTCCGACGGGCTTCCCGGCGTGCCCGGCATCGGCGAAAAAACCGCCGCGACGCTGCTGGCCCAGCACGGCTCGCTGGCGGGTATCTTGGCCGCCGTCGACGACCCCAAATCGTCGCTGTCCAAGGGTGTGCGGACCAAGCTGCGCAACGCCGCCGACTACATCGAAGCCGCCGGCCCAGTGGTGCGGGTGGCCACCGATGCGCCCGTCACGCTGTCGACGCCTACCGACGCGGTGCCGCTGGTGGCGGCCGACCCGACGCGGACCGCGAAGC
>NZ_JBAPPI010000866.1:0-1983 GCF_049280035.1 Mycobacterium sp.
AGCCCCATATCTTCGCGGTGGCCAGGCCGACCTCGTCTACCGCCTCGTCCCAATGCGCGACCAGGTTGCCACACCAGTCACGCAGCGTCATCGCGTAGTGCGTCCGGAAGTTCTCCGCGTGCAGCACTTCGAGACCCACATCTTGGATCTCCGACACGATTCGTCCCGATCCGGTCAGCTCCCCGTCCGGAAACACGTAACGATCGGTGAAACTGCTCGCCCGGAAGTTCGCTTTGTTGTCATTGCGGGTGATGCAGTGATTGAGCAGCAAGCCTCCGGTGCGCAATTTGGACTTGAGGAACGCGAAGTACGACGGATAGTTCTTGACGCCGATGTGCTCGGTCAATCCGATCGACGAGACCGCGTCGAACCCGGTCTCCGCAACGTCGCGATAGTCGCAGTGGCGCACCTCGGCCAACTCGGTCAGCCCTTCGGCTTCGATCGCCTTCTGCGCCCAGCTGGCCTGTTCGGCTGACAAGGTGGCACCGACCGCTCGCACACCGCGGCGCGCGGCGTAGCGAACCATCCCGCCCCAACCGCAGCCGACATCGAGCAGTCGGTCACCCGGCTGTAGCCGCAACTTCTCGAAGACCAGCCGGTACTTGTTGTCCTGCGCACCTTCCAGGGTCGCTTCGGGATGGGGATAGACCGCGCAGGTATACGTCATCGACGGACCCAACACCCACTCGTAAAAAGTGTTGGAGACGTCATAGTGGTGATGAATGGCCTCGGCGTCACGAGTCTTACTGTGCCGCATGCCTTCAGCGATCCGCCGCCAGCGGGGTAGCACCTCCTGCGGCGGTGGCGGTGCGGGCACCAGATGCTCGATGCCGACCGCGCGGATGATGCTGGCCAGCAGCCGCGGCGAAGGCCTGCCGAACTCGACCTTGTCAGCAAGCAACTTGAGCAGCTCGTACGGATCACCCGGAGGCACCCCGCGCACTTCGATGTCCCCGGAGACGTAGGCCCGGGCCAACCCGAGTTCGCCGGGGGCGGTAGCCAGGTAGGTGGTGCCGCGGGGCGTCAGCAGGTCCATTCCCAGCACGGCGTTTTCGGGTCCGGCGGTGCTGCCGTCGTACGCCGTGAACCGCAGTGACCGCTTGGCGCCGCCGGTAAAGATCGCCAAGACCTCGGCGAGGCTCATCTTGCCTGTTCTGGTGGTCGCGGTTTCCTTGATGGTCGTCATCGTCGTTGCACCGCCTTTGCGTAGAGGTCAAGCAGACGCGAATCCGGGTCGTAGATCTTCTTCACGGTCTTATAGGTTTCACCGCCGTAAAGCTCATCAAACTCATCGCGGCTGTAAAAGGAGTCGGAATACAACGACTTGTGGCCGTCCAGCGAACCGACCTTCGCCTCGATCAATCGATTCGTCGCGCCGTTGGAAGCGCCGATCGGAACCGACGACCAGAACCCGACATTGACGTAGGTGGATCCGGGCCGGATCGGATACAGTGGCCAGTCGTCTTGGCCACGTAACCGTAACGGGCACAACCAGATCGGCGTGATCGGCACGGCATCAAGGAACCACTCCAAGAACTCGGATGTGCGCTCGATCGGCACCTCGATATCCTGGACCACCCGTTCGCGCGGCGGACGACCGTTGCGTTTCTCGATCCGGTCGGCGATGCCGAAGCGGTGGTCGAATGCCACCAGCTTCCAGTAGATGCTGCTGCGCCGGTAGCGCCGGGGCCAGAACCGCCGCACCTTGGGGTTCTGCGCTCCGAATGACTGTGAGCACCAGAACCAATCGGCATCCCATCGCCAGACATAGTCGTGTGTCGTCAATCGGTCTTCTTTGATGCCGGCGCCGTGCTGGATGGAGCGGTAGTAGATGTTTTGTCCGGTGTAGTCGCTGACCGGGCCGGGGGTGGCGGTACGCACACCGACGCACAAGTAACTCTCCTCGGCGCCGAACACCACGCCGTCGAGATAGTCGACCGGCACACCGTCGAAACCACCGGTGTCGATGATGCGGTCCATCGC
>NZ_JBAPPI010000867.1:0-3610 GCF_049280035.1 Mycobacterium sp.
ACACCCCGCCCATGTACTCCCCGAGGTCACCGCCGATCGCGATCGGTGGTCCGGCCGGATCGCCGCGGAAACCGGTCAGGCCCGACCACGCCTGCAGGGTGAATTCGCTGGCGGCCCGCTCGGCATACGGACCGGTCCAGCCGAAGTCGGAGATCGTGACGACGACCGCCCGCGGGTTATCCGCCAGCAACCGCTGCGGATCGATGCCCAGCCCGGCCGCCTGCGACCGGGTCGCGGTCATCACGACGATATCGGCGCTGGCCAGCTCGTCGCGTAAACGTCCGTCAGAGCCGGACCAGGTCAGGCTGCGTTTGCCGGCATTGAGGTAGCCGAACAGGGGTGAGTCCGCCTCGTCCGGCATCGGAGAGCAGCTGGCACTGAAGCCCCGCAACGGATCCCCTTGTGGCGGTTCTATTTTCCTGACCTCGGCACCGGCATCCACCAACAGCTTTCCGCAGTAACTGCCGGCTATGCGGTCACTGATCTCGACAACACGGACGTCGTCCAGCGGTGTCGGTCGGCTGTCGTGCTCGCTGCTCAACCTGTATCCGTCTACATCGTCGGGTTGTTGTCTATGCCATCTTAGTAACTTTGCCGATCGGCGCTTCGACCAAAGTTGAACCGGGCGCTTGACCAGCGCGGCTATTATGCCATTACTGCTAAGATTGCCGTTTATGGAGTTCGCGGGTGCAGCGGCCGTGGCTCCGTCCGGTCATTCCGCTGCTGGAATCGTATGACTGCGCTGGGAATTGGCCCCGAGGCTCGACGCCGTTTGTCGGCGCCGAGGATCGCCGAGATTGTCGCGGACGAGTTACGGCGCCAGATCATCGACGGCGAATTGGCCGACGGTGATTTGCTGCCCCGCCAGGAAGTGCTCGTCGAACAGTTCAACGTCAGCCTGGTTTCGCTGCGGGAGGCGCTGCGGATCCTGGAGACCGAGGGGCTGGTATCGGTTCGGCGCGGCAACCGGGGCGGTGCGATTGTGCACGCTCCGGCGAAAACCAGTGCCGCCTACATGTTGGGTCTGCTGTTGCAGAGCGAGTCGGTTGTCGTAGCCGATCTGGGCACGGCGATACTCGAGCTCGAACCCGCCTGCGCGGCATTGGCGGCTCAGCGACCCGACCGCGCCGACACCATCGTCCGCGAGCTCAAAGAGATCAACGCCGCGATGGAAGCGCATCTGGAGGACGGACCCGAATTCACCGAAATCGGCCGCAAATTCCACGATCTCATCGTGCGTGGCTGCGGAAACCGCACGATCATCGCGGTCGTCGGCACCCTCGAGACGCTGTGGACCAGTCACGAACAGCAATGGGCCGACGAGAGTGCAGCTAAGGGCACCTACCCATCGCTTTCCAAGCGTCGCGCCGTGCTCAACACACATGTCAAGCTGGCGGAGATGATCGAAGCGGGTGACGTCGACCGGGCACGTCGCATCGCTGCCCGTCATCTTTCCGACACGCAGAGCCACGTGCTGGCCGCAGGCCCCGACCAACGGATCTATGCGTTGTCGCCGCAGGCGCTGTCGCGCCCACGAGACAACCGCCATCTGTAAGTCGTGAACTCCCGAACCGCACTGGTAACCGGTGGCAGCGGCGGGATCGGTAAGGCCTGCGCGAGCAAACTGTGCGAACTGGGTTACGACGTCGTGCTGTCGGCACGACGAGAGGGCCCGCTACGCGCGGCCGCCGAGGAAATCGGGGCGCGCTATATCGCCGCCGATGCTTCTGACGCGGTCGGCTTTGCGCAAGCGATCAGCCCAATGGAGACAATCGATTTGGTCGTGCACGCCGCCGGAACGCTCGGCGGGACCTACGCACGCAAGCAAACATTCGAGCAATGGCAGTCGATCATTTCGGCCAACCTGGATTCCTGCTTTGTGGTGACCGCCGCCGTACTACCGCGGATGCATGCCGGCTCGCGGCTGGTGTTCATCTCGTCGTCGGCTGCGCACGAACCAATGATGGCGCGGACCGCCTACTCGGCATCCAAAGCGGGGATGAACGCGTTCGCCCGTGCGCTGGCGCTCGAGGTCGACCGTGACGGCATCGCTGTCCATATCGTGACACCGGGACCCGTGGAAACCGAGATGCTGCAGGATGTTCCGTTCGAGATGTACGCAATCCAGGTGTCTGATGTCGCCGAGGCCGTGGCGTGGCTCGACACTGTGGATCCGTCGGTGGACCTGCCGGAGATCCGGCTGAACGCCGTGCGGCGCGGACCCTTCGCCCACGAACCCGTCGTGCCGACCGAGGCTCGCCGGCGGGCCGCACAGCAGCGATGATCGAGCGCGTTATCCCGCGAAGGCTCGATTATCCCCGGATCACCGTTTCGCCGAATTCGTGCAGCGATTCCGGGGCGGCGAAATCAGCGAACCAGACGTAGAACCGCTCGACGCCCTGGGCGGCCAGGCCGGCGAAATGTCCGGACAATTCGTCGGCGTCACCGCATACCAGGCCCGAACCCAGGTGGCCGAACCGCCGGGTGCTCAGCTCCCGCACGGCGCTGGGGTCGCTGTCCTTGCGAACGAAGCCGACCATCTGCTGAACCGACACCCGAGCTGACCCGGCAGCCGGGGCCAACCGCGCCAACCGATCGAGATGGTTCGCCGGTATGTTCCACCAATCTGCATATCTGCGAACAAGTTCCATCATCCGGCGCCCGGTGCCACCGAGAACCAACGGTATCCGATGCTCGGGAAGTGGAAACTGACTGCGGTCCGGAGCCTCGTCCCGCCCCCAGTACTGCATGATCAATCGCAAATGGCGCTCAAGTTGCTCGACCCGGGCTACCGGATCGTCCTGGCCAACATCGAATCTGGCGAACTCAGCGGGCCACGAGCCGGATCCGAGGCCGAGCTCGAACCTGCCGTCCGACGCCTCGGATAACGTGACGGCCTGTTTGGCCAGCACCGCCGGATGCCGAAACGCGTCGCAGAGCACCAGATGACCGATCCGCAGCCGTTCGGTCTTCGCGGCCACCCAGGTGGCTACACCCATTGCCTCCCAGATCTTTTCGTCGCGCAGCCCGGGCGCCTCGAGGTGGTCGATGAACGCTACCCCGGAAAAGCCGCTAGCCTCGGCGTGGCGCGACCGCTCCACGATGTCGGCAACCGGCAACCTCACTTGCGGCAGGAACAGATACCACTCGGCCATAGCTGATTACCATACGGAGCCGCCCAATCCGCCGCGGCAGCGATTGACGTCTGTCGCGCTAGTTTACTATTTTTATTATGTTAGGGGCCTTATGGATGTCGGACTGAATTCCGGTCAGCTGGCGCTGCGTGACAGCGTGCGCGACGTCCTGCGCACCGAGTGCCCGCCCGGCGTCGCCCGCCAGGCCATGACGGATCCAGAACGGTGGCGCACCGTGTGGAAGACGGTGGTCAACCTTGGCTGGACCGAACTGGCCGTGCCGTCCGACGGCGCGGACGGCGCCTTCGGTCGCGTCGATCTCGCTGTCGTTCTCGAGGAGTGCGGTGCGGCTATCGCCCCCATCCCGTTGCTGTGCAGTGTCGGTCTGGCCGCAGGTGCCTTGCGGGTGGCCGGCCCCGCGGTTGACGAGGTGCTGGCCGCCATCGGCGGCGGCGGCGTGGCCGCGCTGGCTGTCC
>NZ_JBAPPI010000868.1:0-4712 GCF_049280035.1 Mycobacterium sp.
GTGGTTGCCCAGACCCGTTCATTGGTGGTGATCACCTACCGGCCTGAATACCTAGGGCCGCTGACCCGGATTGCCGGTGGTCAGACCGTTGCGTTGGCGCCGTTGGATGATGCGCAGATTGCGGCGCTGATCACCGAGCTGGTGGGTGCCGATCCCTCGGTGGCGGGCTCACCCTCCAGATCGCCGAGCGGGCGGCGGGTAACCCGTTTTTCACCGAGGAGATCGTGCGGGATCTCGCCGACCGCGGCGTACTCCGCGGTGGTCGCGGCGCTTATGTGTGCCCGGGTGGCGCTGCCGAAGTTAGGGTGCCGGCGACGCTGCAGGCTGCGATCGCTGCTCGCATCGATCGGCTCGGTGCGCGGGCGAAACGCACGCTCAACGCTGCCGCAGTGATCGGGCTACGGTTCGGTGCCGATCTGTTGGCCGCACTGGTCGATGACATGGCGGTGACGCAGTTGCTGGAGGCGGAGCTCATCGATCAGGTGGCGTTCACACCCGTTGTCGAGTATGCGTTTCGGCACCCGTTGATCCACTCGGTTGCCTACCAGTCGCAATTGACCTCGGAGCGCGCCGAGTTGCATCGGAGCCTGGCTGCGGCCATTCAGCAGCGCAGTTCGGGATCGCTGGACGAGAACGCCGCGCTGATCGCCGAGCATTTGGAGGCTGCGGGCGATTTGCTTGAGGCGTTCGTGTGGCATATGCGGGCCGGCGCGTCGTCCACCAACCGCGACATCCGTGCGGCCCGGATGAGTTGGGAGCGGGCCCGCCAGGTCGCTGACCGGCTGCCCGCCGACGAGCCGGCTCGGCCGGCGATGCGCGTCGCGCCACGCACGCTGCTGTGCGGTAGTTCCTGGCGGGCGGGCAGCATCGTCAACACCGGTTTCGACGAACTGCGTCAACTGGCGTCGGCGGCCGATGACAAGGTCTCACTGGCCATCGGAATGTCCGGGCAGGTGACGATGCTGCTGATCCACGGGCGCTACCGAGAAGCGTCGCAGCTGGCGTCGGAATTCATCGGGCTGATGGAATCCATCGGGGATCCGGCGTTAACCCTGGCGCTGCTGTACGGGGCGATGGCCGCCAAACGCTTCACCGGGGAGGTGGCCGAAGTCCTCCGGTTGGCGCAGCTGTGCATCGACCTGGCCGACGGCGATGCCCACAAGGGCAACCTCATCCTGGGATCACCGTTGGCGGTCGCGCTCACGCTGCGCGGCACCGCGCGGTGCTTCCTGGGGCTGCCCGGATGGAAAGCCGACATCGAGCAGGCAGTGGCGGTAGTGCGCGCGTTCGACCCCCAGATGCGCGCTCTGATAATGCTGTACGCCTATGGTCTCGGCATAGCGGATGGGACCTTGATGTTTGACGCAACAGTCCTGCGGGAGACCGCGGAGATGCTAGAAATCGCGGAACGATCCGGTGAGGATTTCACGCTGGCCGTCGCCCGGTTCGTGCGGGGCGTGGCCCTCGTTCACCACGACGGCGCTGGACGAGCAGAGGGCTTTGACCTGCTTATCCAGGCTCGCGACGCCGTCCTGCGACAGCAGTTAACCGAGCCGATTCTGCCGGTTATCGACCTCGAGAACGCAATGGAGAAGACCCGAACCGGTGAGCTCGGCGCTGCCATCGAAGCGTCGCGTGCGCTAGTCGAGCACGAGTACGACTCCGGAGAGATCGCCTTACGCGGCGCCGCAGTTACCGCCTTGGTCGAATCGCTGTTGGCCCGCGGGACCGATGCTGACCTGCAGGAAGCGCAGGCCGCGGTCGACCGGCTGGCCGCCGTGCCAACCGAGCCGGGGTTCATCGTGTTTGAGGTTGCGCTGTTGAGGCTGCGGGCGCTGCTCGCGCGGGCACGCGGTGACCAGGGCGGTTATCGCGACTTCGCCGACCGGTACCGCGAGAGGGCGACATCGCTTGGCTTGGAAGGACATATGGCGACGGCCGAGGCGATGGCATAGCGGTGGCGTGCTAGCCGTTTTCGGCGATGTCTTCCAGTACCGCGAACATGGTGCGGGTCGGAACACCCGTGCCGCCCTTGGGGGTGTAACCCCACGGGCTGCCGGTGTTGTACGCCGGCCCAGCGACGTCGATGTGCGCCCACTTCACGCCGTCGGCAACGAATTCGCGCAAGAACACACCGGCCACCAGCATGCCGGCGAAGCGCTGCCCGCTGACATTGGCCAGGTCAGCCACCGTCGAGTTCAAGTCTTCCTTGAGTTCATCGGGCAGCGGCATCGGCCAGCCGTTTTCGCCAATGCGCTGCGAGATGGCTGCCACCCGGTCGCGGAACTCGTCACTGCCCATCACCCCGGGCGTACGCGCACCAAGCGCCACCGTCTGCGCACCGGTCAGCGTCGAGGTCTCAATCAGGTAGTCGGGGCTGTCTTCGCAGGCCCGCACAATCGCGTCGGCGAGGATCAGCCGGCCCTCGGCATCGGTGTTGAGCACCTCGACGGTGGTCCCGCCGTACTGAGTCAGCACGTCACCCGGGCGCTGGGCGGTCGAAGACGGCATGTTCTCGGCCATCGGCACTGTGGCGGTCACATCGATCGGCAGTTCGCGCTGGGCGGCCAGCGTCACGGTCGCGATGACCGCCGCCGCGCCGCCCATGTCGCCGGTCATGTAGTGCATCGATGCCGCCGGCTTGATCGAGATGCCGCCGGTGTCGAAGGTGACGCCCTTACCGACCAAGGCAACTTTCTTGGCGTGCTTCGGCTTTTTGGCCAGCCGCGACCCGTGATGGGTCAGCCGCACCAGCCGCGGTAGTCGCGACGAACCCTTGCCGACTCCGATCACCCCGCCGTAGCCCTGCTTTTGCAGCGCCTTATCGTCGAGCACCTCGACCTCGAGACCAACTGCTTCGCCCAAAGCCTTTGCCCGCTTTGCAAATTCAGCTGGAAACAGGTGGCTGGGCGGAGTGTTGACCAAGTCGCGGGCGGTAGCGACGGCGGTCGCGACCGCCGCTGCATGAGCAGCTTGCGCTTTGGCGTCCTTGGCGGTGGACAACACGGTGATCTTGCGCAGCCCCGGGTCTTTTGGCGCCGTCTTGTCGGTGCGGAACTCGGTGAACCGGTAGCTGCCCAGGATCAGTCCCTCCACAGCGGCCGCCAGCACGCCGGCTCCCGGCAATTCGGCCAGCGTGGTGATGACGGCCTCGGCGCCACCCAGCGCACGCGCCGCCGCGCCGGCCGCCCGGCGGATTACATCGGCGGGCCACTCGTCGCGCGGCTTGCCCAGCCCGATCGTCAGCACGCTGGCCACCGGCAGCGAGCTCACCACCAGCCGGTGTACCTGCTCGCTGGCGCCGGTGGCGGTCAGCGCGCGCAGGCCTGCCTCGATCTCCGCGACCGCCTCGGCCGGCAGTAAAGACTCAGCGGAGGCCACCACGGCACCCGGCTGGTCCTCGTCACCGGACGAGACCACCGGGACGATCAACACCGCCGATCCGGCGCTGCGGCGCGGCAGCGAGGTGGCGACGGCGACAGCTGGGGCGGGGTAACCGGGTTGTGTGCTCACAAGCATTAACCCTAACGACGCGCACCACAGTGCAGGTCATAGGCCACGACAGGTTCGTCGAAGCCCTTGAGCTGCAACGGTTCCTGGATAGTTGCTGGCCAATCAGGTAGTTGCTCGTGGACCTCCGCAGCGGCGAGGATCTGTCCCGGTTCCGCCGCAGCGACAAGCCGGGCCGCGAGGTTGACCGCGTTGCCGAAGTAATCACCATTGATGGCCAGGATCGGGCCGTAGGCCAGACCAGCGCGGACTTGTAGCCCCGCCTCGCGTGCGCGCGGATGGTCGACGAGGTCGAGCGCCGCTTTTGCCAACCGCTCCGGGTCCGAGCTCACCCACATCACCGCGTCGCCGAGGAACTTCACCAGCCGCCCGCCGTCGGCGTGCACTACGTCGCTGGCGGTGGCGTCGAACTCGGTGAGCATCGTCGACAACTCCGCGGGTGTGAGTAGTTGGGTCAGTGCAGTAAAGCCGGACAGATCGGCAAACCCGACGCCGCACAACAGGCTCGCCGACGGGCCCGTCACGACGCCCTCGATGAACGTTCGGGTGCCGACCAGATGGTGGCGGTGGACGGCGTCGATCATTGCCCCGAGGCGCGGGACGAACTGCGCGACCTCGCGGTAGGCCTGCGCGGTTGTGAGCTCGTCGCCAGTGTGCCCGAGCCACATGTTGGGTCGAGCGGCCCGGATCATCGACGAGATGGCCTCGGCCAGCCGGGCCACGGTCGAGCCAAGAACCCGCAGGAAGCCATCTGCGGGGTCGTTGCCCATCTGGGCCCGCAGCGCCACCCAGCTCGCCAGGCTGTCCACATCGACCTGACTCAACGCCGGCGTATCCGCGTTCGCGACGGTCAGGCCAAGCATGGCCCAGCCGTGTTCGACGTCCGCCAATGCCACGCCGATCGCTTCGGCGGCGGTCCGCAGGGTGTAGATCGGGGGACCGGACCATAGCAGGACGTCACCGGCGAGCCCGAACAGGCGGCCATGACGCTCGGCTTCGACCATCTCGTCCACGGTGAAACCGAGGTCCGCCAAGTACTCGATCAGACCAGCCCGCTCCGGCGCATCGGCGATCCCGGCGGCCTGAAGGTCCTCGAAATCGAAGGAATCGACCACCTGACCAAGTGTGCCAGGCAGGTCCCGGATATAGGGTGAAGTGCCGTGAGCCGCGCTGCGACGATGCAGAGCGCAGCGATGAGGAGG
>NZ_JBAPPI010000869.1:0-2376 GCF_049280035.1 Mycobacterium sp.
CCGATAACCCCAGCGCCAGAACGACGGGTACGTTCGTGATCAAGGTGGCCTGCTAGCGCCACAGGCGATTAGCAGACAATTCCGGCGAAGGTCTGATGGTCACCCGGCGCGTCGACGACCACTTCGCCCGCGGGGCGCCCGAACTTCGAGCGCCGACCCGCGCGTGGTCTCCGCGGCAGTTATAGCCTACGTAGTTCGCGTCTCATGAGGCCGGTCTCGAAATAGCTTTCCGAAAAAGCTGGAAGGAACCTTCGAGCTGGGCGTGCAGGCACCGTTAAAGTCAGCAACCCGCGGCGCACCCCAGCGACAACGGAGGCGAGGTCGACCAACCGTCCTGGGCGCGGTAACGAAACCTGGTTGAACATGACATTCCCTTCGATGCTCCCTGGCAGTCATCGATAAGGAACATAAGGTATCGATACGATATTCCTAGTATCGAAACGGCACGTCAGGGATCCACTCCGATGCTCCGAGATTGCCATGACCGGTGGCCGCGTCAGACAAGCCGTGGGAGCACTGCCCAGCCCACGTTTACCCGGGATGCATTAGCGTGGACCAGCACGGATCGAGCTAAGCCCGGTGTGGAGGCCTGTCAGTTTCGCTACGATACTTTCGGTACTACATCCGGGCCCGATGTCACGGATTAGGGCGCACCCGGCGACAGGGTGGCGAGGGGGTCTGCGATGACTGAGGTGGACACAGAATTGGCCGACAGCGATGACGAAGTCGATCCGCGCTGGCTGCGGTCACGCACCCGCCTCTTGGACGCGGCGGTCGATCTACTGCGGACCGGGGGTATCGAAGCCGTCACTATCGATGCGGTCACCAAAGCCTCAAAGGTTGCCCGCACCACTCTTTACCGCCACTTCGGCTGCTCGTCTGATCTCATCGCCGCCACACTCGAACGGCTCCTCCCCGCGGTCACGCCGCCGCCGTCGACGGGGTCGTTGCGTGACCGGCTTGTCCAGCTGGTGTGCCGGCAAGCGACGCTGTACGAAGAGGCACCGCTGCATCCGACGACCCTGGCCTGGATAGCCCTGCGATCCACTGCCGACAGTGCCAACAGCGCCCAAGACTGGCAACGATGCAAAGGCACACTGCAGGCACGCGTCGTCGAGCACTACCGCCAACCGTTTGAAGCCATCCTGCAAAGTCCCGACGCCCACACTCAACTCGACGAGTTCGACCTCGAGCTTGCCGTGTGCCAACTCGTGGGGCCGCTGCTGTTCGCATGGATGATCGGTCTGCGTGTCGTCGACCACCAGGACTGCGTCCGCATCGTCGATGATTTCCTCGCGGCCCACCGACTCGACCACACCGCCAGTACATCCCGGGACGCCTAATTGCACCCTCTTCGCCGACCACATTGGGGACCTGGCTGGCGACAAGCATTCTTACGCGGTGTGCCACCGAGGCCGCAAATAAAGACCGAGCTGACTCCCGCGGGTGCGAGATCGCCGCCGCGGCTATTGACCCACGGCGGCGTCGCCGACGTCGATCGCGTCGCGCTCGTCGGATTCGGCCAAGGCGGCGGCGTAGCTGTGCACATGCCGGCGCATGCGCCGCCCGGCGGCCATGGCGTCACGGTCCCGGATCGCGGTCGTGATCGCCCGGTGTGCCTGGCTTGTCACCGCGCGAACCTCAGTGTCGACGAAGGCCGCGTTCTTGGTGCCGGCATAGATTGCCTGCGAGAGCGCGGTCATGAGGCCGATCAGCAGCTCGTTGTGACTGGCGACCGCGACACCGACATGCCAATCCAGGTTGGCCTGCAGAAACTGCTCGAGATGGGCCTCGGGATCGGCGATCGCTTCGTTGGCCCGGTCGAGTTCGGTGAGGTCCTCGTCGGTGCGGTTGCGGGCAGCAAGCTCGGCGCAGAACGGCTCCAAGGCCTCCCTCGTCTCCATCAGGTCGACAAGTTTGATGCGTCTGCCCCGGATGAGCATGCTCACCGAGCTGGCCATCGACTTCGTGGTAGGGCGCTGTACGAACGCGCCGCCGGCACGGCCCGCTTTGACCCGAACCAAGTTTTGCACTTCGAGGATCCGCAGCGCTTCGCGCACAGTGGCCCGACTCATCTGCGTCTGTTTAACCAGGTCACGTTCCGCCGGTAGGGAGACACCCTCGACCAATTCGCCACTGAGAATCCGCTCGCGAAGCTGGCTGGCAAGCACATCAGACGCCTTAGGGACATCGAATGGGCCAAGCGTGATGCCGGATCGCGAGGGTTTAGTCACGGCATCCGCTGCTTCCATCACACGTCCCCCATAGTTTATGGTCAGACCTAAGATACCATTTGTTTCATTCGGCCGTACCGATCGTCGGTACCCGAAGCCTGGCAGGAGAAACGCCGATGCGATGGGAGCTCTCCGAAGAACA
>NZ_JBAPPI010000870.1:0-4981 GCF_049280035.1 Mycobacterium sp.
CACCAGTGCCGTCGGCCGTGCCATAACCGCCGGCGCCACCAGCCCCGCCGGCACCACCGAAGCCGTTGGCGCTGGCGCCACCGTCACCGCCGCCACCACCGTTACTTCCGAGAGCGACGCCACTAGTGTCATTGTCCGTGCCATTACCGCCCGCCCCGCCGGCACCACCGAAGCCGCCGTCGCCGATGAGCGACGTGCTGGCGCCGCCGACACCACCGGTCCCACCAGCTCCGCCAACGCCGCCGGTGACACCGCTCACGGTACTGTCGAAGGTGCCGTTGCCGCCGACACCACCGGTCCCACCGGCACCACCGCTGCCGAACAACGGGCCGGTCGCGTTGCCGCCGGCCCCGCCGTCACCGCCGTCACTGCCGTGCTCGGTGGCAACGACGCCGCTGGTGAAATCATGGCCGGCGCCGCCGGCGCCGCCGTTACCGGCAATGCCAAACGCGGTATTACCGCCGTCTCCGCCGTTACTGCCGACCGCACCGACCACCATGCTGTTCCAGCCGGCTCCGCCGGCCCCGCCGTTGCCGTCGAAGGCAGCCCCGCCGTTACCGCCGGCCGCACCGACCACCGTACTGTTCCAGCCAGCTCCGCCGTCGCCGAACAGCAACCCGCCAGCACCGCCATTAGGGTCTGCCATCGTCCCGGGGGCCCCGTTGCCGATCAGGATGCCGCTGCCACCCATCTCGCTCCACAGGGTATTGAGCTGATTGTCAACCGCCGTGCCGAACGAGCTGTTGATCCAGTCTTGGTCGGCGGTGTGCATCGGGGTGTAGATGAACTCGTTGAATAGTTGAGCAAGGTCGGGTGAGGCCGCAGGATCGGCTGCAGGAAGCGCAGCAGGATCGAGCAGCGAAGCCGCGGTCGCCGCGTTATCGCCGGCCAACGTCGGATCAAAGCTACCCATCAGGGCGCCCAAATCGGCACCCAGGGTGGGGCCAATGCTCGCGAGGGAATTGATGATCGGTTCGATGATCAGCTCGAACCCGTCGGCGTGGGCCGCGGGCGCGGTGGCCAGCGGGCCCAGCCCGAACGCCAGAAACGCGCCGGCAGAGGTACTCAGACCGACTGCACGACGACGTGGCTTGGCATTGCGCGACCGGTGATTCCGCTTCGTGGAGCGCTGACGAGCCATTGCCCGACCTCCCGGCGATGTAGCCGCATCTGCAAGAAACTGTGATTTAGCTGAGTACCGTTAAGGGAACGCCTACACTGGGCGCGCTGTCAAGTCAATAGGCGCACGCAAATCTGAGGAATGCCCGGCACCCGCCGTCGTTGCCGCGAGCAAGGTACTGCGCCGGCCAGCCAGCAATCAGTATGCGATCCGTTACCCGCGTCACCCATCCCGACGGCGGCATGACACCGCGGGAGCGCCAAGCGCTCGCTGTCACATTCTGTCACCAGCACTATCGTCACGAGCTACCCGTTTCCGGTGTTTCTCTGCACGACAGCACACCGATCGGATCGGCGAAACCCGAAGCGCACCTCACAGCAAACCATCCCAGCCAGCCACCAGATGGCCGCGACGGCAGATCGGCCGACCCACGGCGGTTCGAGCGAGCACCGTCACAGCAGGGCAGGCCGGCCCTCAGCGTCCTCTAAGGCGTGCCGCCAAATAGTCGGCCACCACGTCGATGCTGACCCGGTCCTGCGTCATCGCGTCACGCTCCCGGATGGTCACGGCGTGATCCTCGAGCGAGTCGAAATCCACCGTCACGCAATACGGGGTGCCGATCTCGTCCTGGCGCCGGTAACGGCGCCCGATGGCGCCGGCGTCGTCGAACTCGATGTTCCAGCATTTGCGCAACTCGGCAGCCAGATCGCGGGCCTTGGGGCTCAGATCGGCGTGCCGGGACAGCGGCAGCACGGCGGCCTTGACCGGCGCAAGCCGGGGATCGAGCCGCAGGACCGTGCGCTTGTCCACCCCACCCTTGGCGTTAGGCGCCTCGTCCTCGTGGTAGGCGTCGACCAAAAACGCCATGAACGACCGCGTCAGCCCAGCCGCCGGTTCGATCACATAAGGCACATACCGGGTGTCGGTGACCTGATCGTAGAAGGACAGGTCCACACCGGAATGCTTTGCGTGCGTGGATAAGTCGAAGTCGGTCCGGTTGGCCACCCCCTCCAGCTCACCCCACGGGTTGCCAGCGAAGCCGAACTTGTACTCGATGTCGACCGTGCGGTCGGAGTAATGCGACAACTTATCCTTGGGGTGCTCGAACAGCCGCAGATTCTCCGCATCGATGCCCAGGTCGACGTACCAGGCCAACCTGGTATCGATCCAATACTGGTGCCACTCGGTGGCGGTCGCAGGCTCGACGAAGAACTCCATCTCCATCTGCTCGAACTCCCGGGTGCGGAAAATGAAGTTGCCCGGGGTGATCTCGTTGCGGAAGCTCTTGCCGATCTGGCCGATACCGAATGGCGGCTTGCGGCGCGCGGTCGTCACCACGTTGGCGAAGTTGACGAAAATCCCCTGCGCGGTTTCCGGCCGCAGATAGTGCAGGCCCTCCTCGGTTTCGATCGGGCCGAGATAGGTCTTGAGCATCATGTTGAACTCGCGCGGCTCGGTCCATTGGCCTTTGGTCCCGCAGTCGGGGCAGACGATCTCGGTCATCGGAATCGAATCGGGATCGTCGATCCCCTTCTTCAGCGCGTAGGCCTCCTGCATGTGGTCTTGGCGGTGCCGGTGGTGGCAGCTCATGCACTCCACCAACGGATCGTGAAACACCTCAACGTGCCCGGAGGCAACCCACACCTCGCGCGGCAAGACGATCGACGAGTCCAGGCCGACAACGTCGTCGCGGCCGGTAACTACCGAGCGCCACCACTGCCGTTTGATGTTCTCCTTGAGTTCCACCCCCAACGGCCCGTAATCCCAGGCCGACTTGGTGCCCCCGTAGATCTCGCCGGCGGGGTAGACCAGGCCGCGCCGCTTGGCGAGGTTGACGACGGTGTCGATGACAGACGCCACGAGGGGATTACTCCTAATCTTTCGATGCGGGGACGATCGAGCCGGTGAGCATCCGTCATCGTAGCGATTCGCCGCCGAGCTTCTTTGACATGCGTGATCATGCATGTGACAGTGGAACCAGTATGTCCTCCTCGACCTCCACCGCAGCCGACGGCGACGAACTGGTAGACGAACATCAGCATGGCGATGCTGTAGAGCTGCCGGCGCCACCGTCGCGGGAAATTCTGGAAGCCGCCGGCGAGCTGCTGCGCGCGCTGGCCGCGCCGGTGCGGATCGCCATTGTGCTGCAGTTGCGCGAATCCCAGCGGTGCGTTCATGAACTGGTCGACGCGCTGGGCGTCCCACAGCCGCTGGTCAGCCAGCACCTCAAGATCCTGAAGGCCGCGGGCGTGGTCACCGGGGAGCGGTCAGGCCGCGAGGTGCTCTACCGGCTGGCCGATCACCACTTGGCCCATATCGTGATCGACGCCGTCGCGCATGCCGGCGAGGACAAGCCATGACCGCCGGCGACAAAACAAATTGGAGCGATGCTGTGGGGGTACCACCCGTGCGCGGGGGAGAGCGGCGCTAAATGAACAGTCCAAGCGTACGGTCGACTCGGCAGCGGGCGGCGATCTCGACGCTGCTGGAGACGCTCGACGAGTTCCGGTCGGCCCAAGAACTGCACGACGAGCTGCGGCGGCGCGGCGAGAACATCGGCCTGACCACCGTCTATCGGACGCTGCAGTCGATGGCCGCAGCGGGCATGCTCGACACCCTGCGCAACGACACCGGCGAATCGGTCTACCGGCGCTGCTCGGAACACCATCACCACCACCTGGTCTGCCGCAGCTGCGGGTCGACTATCGAAGTCGGCGACCACGAGGTCGAGGCCTGGGCGGCCGAGGTGGCCACCGAACACGGCTTCTCCGATGTCAGCCACACCATCGAGATCGTCGGCACCTGCTCGGAGTGTCGCGGCTGAGGTCAACCCGTCAGCGCGTGACGGATCTCGGCGCCCTTGTCGAGCACCATCAGGATCAGTGTGCGCAGCGCGTCGTCGCTCAGGCCACCGCCTGGAAAGTTGTAGCGCAGCATCACGTCTGCCGTTTTGCTCGAGTTGCGTTTGGCGCTCGCTTCGCCGACCTTTTCGATCAGTGCCACCGATCCCAGCAGAGTACTGTGCGCCTGTTCGGCTACGCTGTCGCGAATCTTTTTGGTAAGCAGCAGATCCCACGCCAAAATCTGGGTCAGTGACACCAGGTCGAGGTCTTCGGTAATAGTCACGACCCGCAACGACGCGATGGTGCCGTCGTGCCGCACGGTCAGCGCACCGTCGGATTCCTCCTCGAGGGGTAATACCTCGGAGAGGACGGTCAGCAGTCGCTCCTGCAACGAAGGCATCTAGGCCGTCCCGAATCGTCGACTTCGTGATGCATATTCTTCGCAGGCCGCCCACAGATCGCGGCGGTCGTAGTCGGGCCAGAGTTTGTCCTGGAAGATGTATTCGGCGTAGGCCGCTTGCCACAGCATGAAATTGCTGGTCCGCTGCTCGCCCGAGGTACGCAGTAACAGATCTACGTCGGGAATGTCGGGTCGATGCAGGTGGCGGGCAACGGTCGCCTCAGTCACCCGCTCGGGGTTCAGCCTGCCCACCGCTGCTTCGCGCGCAATATCCCTTGCGGCCTCAGCAATTTCGGTACGGCCACCATAGTTGACGCAGTAGTTCACCGTGATGACGTCGTTGTGCATCGTCATCTCCTCTGCGATCGCCAACTCGTTGATGACGCTGCGCCACAGGCGTGGCCGCGAGCCCACCCAGCGTATCTTCACGCCCATCTCGTTGAGGTTCACCCGGCGCCGTCGCACCACGTCGCGGTTGAACCCCATCAGGAAACGGACTTCTTCGGCTGACCGCTTCCAGTTCTCGGTGGAAAAAGCGTAGAGGCTGAGCCATTTGATGCCGATTTCTATTGCACCGCAGACGATGTCGATGACGACGGCCTCACCCATCTTGTGGCC
>NZ_JBAPPI010000871.1:0-1712 GCF_049280035.1 Mycobacterium sp.
CCAATGTTCGGGTGGGCCCGGCGGCCAGGCGCCGCGCCAGCGCCAGCGCGGTGGGGACCGTGTCGGCGTGCGGCACGACCTGCAACACCAGGCCGAGTCGCTGCGCGTCGGCCGCCGACACGTCGTCGCCGAACAGGTACAGGTGCTTGGCCACGTGCGGGCCGACCAGGCGGGTCAGCAGGTAGGCGCCGCCGCCGTCGGGCACGATGCCGCGCCGGATGAACACCGGCACCAAGCGCGCGGTGTCGGCCATCACCACCACGTCGGCGGCCAACGCCAGGTGCATGCCCGCGCCGGCGGCGGTGCCGTTGACCGCGGCGATGACCGGTTTTTCGCAGTCCAGCACCGCGGTGAGCACCCGCTGCCACCCCGCGGCGATGTGGCGCGCGACGTCGCCGTGCACGCGATCGGGGGCGCCTTGCGGTTTGGTCGGCGTCGGGGGCGGCATCCGCAGGTCGGCGCCGGTGCAAAAGGCTTTCTCGCCGGCGCCGGTGACGACGACGGCCCGCACGAACGCGTCGCTGCTGGCCTGCTCGAGCTGCTCAGCCAGCGCGTCGCGGATGGGCCAAGTCAACGCATTGTGGACCTCGGCCCTGTCAAGGGTCAGGACCAGCACCCCGTCCTCGCCGAGCTCGCGCCTCAATCCCTCGGTGATGGCGACCTCCTTAGTCGGCGATAATCAGTAAATATATAATGTACATTGTGTACGGCATCCAGGGCTGGGGCACCTATGTCCCCTATCGGCGCCTCGACCGAAGTCAAATCGCCTCTGTCACAGGCACACACGGCGGGTCCGGCACCCGTGCGGTGGCTGGCTACGACGAGGACGCCACCACGATGGGCGTCGAGGCCGCGCGGCGGGCACTGGGGAACCGTGCGACGACACCGGCTGCGGTCTGGTTCGCCACCGCCGCGCCCACCTATCTGGACCGAACGAACGCCACCGCGCTGCACGCCGCGCTGCGACTCGACCGCGAGGTGGCCGCCTATGACGCGCTGGGCAGTGTCCGCTCGGCGTTCGGCGCCCTTTCAGCCGCGCTGTCGGTCAGCACGCCCACGCTGGTGGTCACCGCCGACGTGCGCTACGGACTGCCCGGCAGCACCGACGAATCCACCGCAGGTGATGGGGCCGCTGCGGTCCTGGTGGGCGACGACGCCAGCGCACCGGTGCTGGCCGAGGTCATCGCCCGCACATCGCTGACCGAGGAGTTCGTCGACCGGTGGCGCCAGCCGAACCGACCCACCTCACAGCTGTGGGAGGAGCGGTTCGGCGAGACCCGCTATGTGCCGTTGGCGCGCCAGGCGCTCAAGGGCGTGCTCGAGCGGGCCGGCCTCGACACCGGTAACGTCACGAAGCTCATCGTCGCCGGGCTGCATGAGCGAGCATGCGCGGCGGCTGCCAAACAGTCCGGGGTGGCCCCGGAGCGCACCGCCGATCGGCTCGGCTCGGTCATCGGCAATGTCGGTGTGGCCCAACCGCTGCTGCTGCTCGCCTCGGCACTGGAGAACGCACGCCCCGGCGACGTGATCGTCATTGTGGGGCTGGCCGACGGCGCAGAGGGGCTCGCTCTGCGGGTTACCGACGCGATCACCGCGTACCGGCCCCGGCCCACGCTGAGCGCTCAGATTGCCGGCGGCGCCCCGATCAGCTACGGGCGATTCCTGACCTGGCGGGGCTTGCTGACGGTGGAACCGCCGCGACGCCCGGAACC
>NZ_JBAPPI010000872.1:0-11200 GCF_049280035.1 Mycobacterium sp.
GCCGGGCGCGGCGCACGCCGTGGCGGTGGCGGTGGCGGCGGAGGTGGCGGGGGTGGCGGGGCGCCGAGCTGAAATACCAGTCGGGGTCCATGCTGCGGATCGCCGAGCGTGATGGCACTGCCGTCATGGATGAAGACCGTGGACATTCGCACGCCGCCGACGTAGATGCCGCCTTCGCCGCGATCGACGGCAATCCATTGCCTGCCGTTGTGATGCACCACCACGTGGGTGGACGCGGGGGATGTGCCGGCGCCGTCGACGCGGACATCGGCTCGGTCGTCGCGGCCGATGGTCACGTCCCGGCCGACGGGAAAGGTGTATCTATCGGGTCCGAACCAGACGATCAGGGGGGAAGCGACTGCTTCCGGGGGCATAGTCACCACCTTCCGCGCCCATCTCCTTGGGTCGAGTGACGGTCGTCTCTCCGCCATCATGCCCCGAGATCCAGAGGAGGGACGTCGGTGCTGGCCAAGCGGCGCTGCTACCAGCCGCTAGCGAGACCCGCCCGGTCGCGGCGCCGGGGCGGCATCCTCCAAAAGGCGGCGCAACACCGCGACGGCTTCCACCAACGTCTGGCGGTCCCCGGACCTTAGCCTGGCAAGTTGCGGCTCGATCACCGCAGCCCGGTCGGCCCGCACGCGGCTGAGTGTGCGCATGCCCTCAGGTGTGATCCGGATGCGGACTGCCCGGGCGTCGCCGGGGTCCACGGTCCGGGCGACCAGGCCGGCGTCTTCGAGCCGCCGCACTTGGGTGGTCATCGTCGGCTGTGAGCAGTGGTCCACGGCGGCCAGATCACAGATCCGAGCTTCGCCGTGGGCTTCGATGGTCGACAGTAACCGGGCCTGCGCGGCCGGCAACTGCATCTGGATGCGCTGGGTGGCATAGCGATTGAGCCGGGCGACCACGGCGAGCAGATCCGCGCCCAGACCGGCGCCGGTCTCCCCGGCCGCGCCACGATCGGCGGTAGCGGATGTCGTCATGTGTCTATAATTGCATAGCTAGGCTATCTAGACCACTAACCGGCTAATTTCGATGGTGCAAACTCGTGTGACCCGCCACGCTCTACGCGCGGGGAACTCCCCGACAACTGGCAGAATTGGTGAAATGAGCGCGACACACCCCCCGTCCACGTCCCGAGGGGGTGGACCGCTGAGACCGGGCGAACTCGCGCAGTCGGCAGTCATGGCGGCACTTTGTGCGGCGACTGCGATCATCGCTGTCGTCGTCCCGTTTGCCGGCGCATTGGCACTGCTTGGCACCGTTCCGATGGGATTACTGGCCTACCGCTACCGCTTCCGCGTGCTGATCGCCGCGACGGTCGCCGCGGGCATGATCGCATTTCTGATCGCGGGTCTCGGCGGCTTGATGACTGTTGTCAACAGTGCCTATGTCGGCGGCCTGACCGGAGTCGTCAAACGCCGGGGCCGCGGCACCCCGACCGTAATCGCCACCTCCTTCGTCGCGGGAGCGGTTTTCGGCGGAGCGACGGTTGCCGCGTTGGCGGCACTGGCGCGGCTCCGGCACCTGGTCTTCGCGGCCATGACCGCCAACGTCGATGGAACTGCGGCTGTCTTGAGGGGGATCGGGCGCTTCGCGATTGAACACACATTCCCACTCAGCAGACCCTTGGGGATCGGGCTTGAGACCGCCGCCGACCGCCTCAAGTGGGTCTTCGCCGAGGCGCTGCACTACTGGCCGTGGCTGATGCTCAGCAACGGCATCGTCTCGATCATGGGCGTCTCGTTGATCGGGTGGTGGGCGCTGTCTCGCGTGCTGGATCGGATGCGCGGCATCCCCGATGTGCACAAACTCGACGCACCGATCGAGAGTGCGCCAATCGCGCCGGTCCCAGTCCGGTTGGACCAGGTGCGCTTTCGCTACCCGGGCTCCGATCACGACGCACTGCGCCCGGTCAGCTTGGACGTCCACGCCGACGAACACCTGGCCATCACCGGCGCCAACGGCTCCGGCAAAACCACGCTGATGCTGCTGCTGGCCGGCCGCGAGCCGACGTCGGGCACTGTGGAACGCCCTGGGGCGGTGGGGCTTGGTCGACTGGGCGGCACCGCTGTAGTCATGCAGCACCCGGAAAGCCAGGTGCTTGGTACGCGGGTGGCCGACGACGTGGTGTGGGGTCTGCCACCCGGGACGAGCATCGACGTCGGTCGGTTGCTGAGCGAAGTCGGTCTTGCCGCGCACGCGGAACGCGACACCGGCAGCCTGTCGGGCGGTGAGCTACAGCGCCTGGCGGTGGCCGCCGCACTGGCGCGGGAGCCTGCGCTGCTCATCGCTGACGAGGTCACGAGCATGGTTGACCAGCAGGGGCGAGAAGCCCTGCTTGGCGTGCTATCCGGCCTCAAGCAGCGGCACCGCACGGCGCTCGTTCACATCACGCACTACAACAATGAAGCCGATTCCGCCGACCGCACAATCAATCTCAGCGATTCCGGGGACAACACCGACATGGTCGAAACGACCGCCGCGCCGGCAGCAACCGTCCCGATGGGCCACGATTCCGGCGCGCCGGTGCTCGAACTTGCCGGCGTCGGGCACGAATACGGCAGCGGGACCCCGTGGGCAAAGGTCGCGCTCCGCGATGTCAGCTTCACGGTGCACCAGGGGGATGGGTTACTGATCCACGGCGGCAACGGCTCAGGTAAGTCGACGTTGGCATGGATCATGGCCGGACTGATGGTGCCGACCACCGGAACGTGTGTGCTTGACGGCCGCCCCATCCACGAGCAGGTCGGCGCGGTAGCGCTGTCCTTCCAGGCGGCCAGGCTGCAGCTGATGCGCAACCGAGTCGACCGGGAAGTGGCCTCGGCGGCAGGCTTTTCGGCCAAAGACCATGATCGCGTGACGAAGGCGCTGGCCGTTGTAGGACTGGACAGCGGATTGGCGAAGCGGCGCATCGACCAGCTCAGCGGCGGTCAGATGCGGCGGGTAGTGCTGGCCGGTCTGCTGGCGCGCTCGCCGCGCGCGTTGATCCTTGACGAGCCGCTGGCTGGCCTGGACGCCGTCACCCAACGCGGTTTGCTGCGGCTACTCGAGGAACTGCGCCGCGAGAAGGGTCTGACCGTAGTCGTCATCTCCCACGACTTCGCCGGGTTGGAGGAGTTGTGTCCACGCACTTTGCATCTGAGCGATGGTGTGCTGGAACCGGCTTCGGCGACGGTGGGAGGTCTCTCATGACCCGCGCCGGCGACGAATTGGCACTGAGCGATGAGGTGGGGGCACCTCCCGCTTGCGGGGGAGAGCGGCGCACATGACCGCAGCGCCCCCGGATGAACGCGCGGCCCGTGGCCAAACTCGCTCGGTCGTGCTGCTGCGTCCGGTGCCCGGTACCTCGGCAGTCCACGACCTGTGGGCCGGCACCAAACTACTGGTGGTCCTTGGCATTTCGGTCCTGCTGACGTTCTATCCCGGATGGATCGCGATTGGGCTGGTGGCAACGTTAGTGCTGACAGCGGCCCGGATCGCGCGCATTCCACGCGGCGCGCTGCCGTCGGTACCGCGCTGGCTGTGGATTCTGATGGCGATCGGCGCCATTACTGCGGCGTTTGCCGGCGGAAGTCCGGTGATCGACGTGGCCGGGGTGCCGATCGGATTCGGCGGGCTGTTGAACTTCCTGCGCATCACTACATTGTCGATCGTGTTGCTGAGTCTGGGGGCGATGGTGTCGTGGACCACCAATGTCGCCGAAATAGCGCCGGCGGTTGCCACTTTGGGTCGACCACTACGGTTATTGCGGATTCCAGTCGACGAGTGGGCCGTCGCATTGGCACTTGCGTTGCGGGCATTCCCGATGCTGATCGACGAATTTCGGGTGCTGTATGCGGCGCGGCGGTTGCGGCCCAAGCCGGTAGCGGCCACCCGCTGGGCTCGCCGCAAGCGTCGTGCCCTGGAGTTGATCGACCTGATCGCTGCGGCGATCACTGTGACATTGCGGCGCGCCGACGAGATGGGCGATGCGATCACGGCGCGTGGCGGCACCGGTCAGATTTCGGCCACGCCGGCGCGGCCGAAACTGGCTGACTGGCTTGCACTCTCGCTCACTGCGGCGGTGTGCATCGCGGCGGTCGCGCTGGAAGTGCCTTTGGGCGGCTAGCCCCTAACGGCGCGCGGCGGCGTTGGCCGCTTGCTGCGCCTGGCGCAGGGTCGACGACACGTCACTGCGGCCCAGGAACATTTCGTCGAAATACGATTTGAGGACCTGATTTCCGGCGGCGAAGCCGGCGCCTCCAGGCGCATCGATGCGCGGTCCGTTCAACACCGCGAAGAACGGCAGAACGTCGACCTTCTTCGCGGCCCAATAGTCGAAGTACACTTTCTGCGCCGACCGGACTGCGGGAATGGCGCTGCCATGCCGGCCCACGTATTGGTTGCCTTGCGTGCTGCCCATCCAGGCCAGCACCTGGCGCACCGCGTCAGGGTGCGCAGATGCGGAATTGCCTGCCGCGGCGATGCCATTGGTGACACTGACCCGGCCCTTGGGGCCCGCCGGCAGCATAGCGACACCCCAGCGGAAGTTGGCCTGGTCGGCCACCGCCGCCAGGTTGTAGGTGCCGGACTGAAAGAGCGCCATCCGGCCGGCCAGGAACTGGTTGCGGGAGAAGTCGCCGTTGTCGTTGGTGTCCGAGGCAGGTGGCGCGACGTGGTCGCCGTTGATCAGGCTGATCAGGTAGGTGAAAGCCTCGACCGCGCCGGGGTTGTCGAAAGCGAAGCGATCACCGTTTTGGAATACGCCTCCGGCCGACCCGATGTAGTTCAGGTAGATGCCTTGCGCGTCGTTGGCCGCGTTGTAAGCCCACTGGCGGATACGTCCGGCATCGAAACTCGGTGTGGCCGCGGTGTGTCCATCGGCATCGACCGTGAGCCGGGCCAGCAGCGGGCGCAGAGTGTCGCCGCCGCCCGGGCTCCAACGCAACCTCGCCAATTCGGCGGGGTCGACACCGGCGGCGGCGAGCAGATCGGCGTTGTAGTACAACGCGATTCCGGCATCGGTTAGTTGGGGAACTGCCCACAGCACCCCGCTGCGGGTGAACTGCTCGACCACCGATGGTTCCCACGCTGACGCGGCGCCCGCGCCAAGGTTTTTCCCGATGTCGATAAGCCGGCCGCTGTCGGCGTATCCGGCGAGGTAGGCATTGGAGATCCAGAAGATGTCGTCGGCGCTGCCGCCTGCGACGTCGGTGCGCAGCGTGTTGAAGTAGGTGGAGTAGGCCACCACATGGGTGTGCACCTCGATGTCGGGATGGGTTCTGGTGAACGCCCCAAACGATTGCCGATACGCCGCCGCCACCTGCTCGTCCCACAGTCGAACGGTCACCACCGTCTTGCCGCCGCGCGGCCTGGCCGAGACGTCCAACAGCACCGCCGTCCCGGCCAGCAACGCCGCGACCAACACTAAAGCCAGTGCGAACAGCGTGGAGAACCTTGGCCGGTAGCTCATTTGAGCCCCGTAACGACGATCGATCGCACTATGTGCCGCTGGAAAATCACGAACAGCACCAGCAGCGGCACAATCGCCACGATCGTGGCAGCCATCACCAGCGTCCATTGGGCGTTATACCGCGACTGCAGCGCAGCAGTCGCCACCGTGAGCACCTGCCACTTGGCGCCAGTAGTGATTACCAGCGGCCACATGAAGTGATGCCATTGCGACACGATGGTAATCAGCATCAACGTGACCAGGACCGGTCGGCTGGAGGGCAGCACCACGTGCACGATGACGTCCAGCGTGTTGGCGCCGTCGAGATACGCGGCGTTGATCAGGTCATCGGGTATCGCCCGAAAGTACTGGCGCAGAAGGAAAATTGCGTAAGGCGAGCCGAACATGAATGGCAACACCAACGCCCAAAAAGTGTTTCGCATCCCGAGCTGAGCCATCATCAAATAGAGCGGCACCACCGTCACCGAGCTCGGCACCATCAACGTCACGATATAGACCCAAAACAGTGCGTCCCGGCCGGGAAAACGTAGCCGAGCGAATGCATAGGCGGCAAGCACCGAAAAGGTCAGCTGCCCAAGCAGGATCACCGCCGTCATCAACGTCGTCACCGCCAGCGCCCGACCGAAACCCGCGCTGCTCAAGTCGGCGTAGTTGGCCAGCGTCGGCGGTCGCGGCCAGGCCAACGGTGTACCGGTTGCGAACTGGTGCGCGGAGGTGAATGAAGTGACCAAGCCGAGCGCGAACGGCGCCACCGTGATCACCGCACCCAGTACCAGGCCGGCGTAAACCAGAACTGCCGACGGCGATTTAGGTGAGGTCATAGCTGATCCGTCGACGGAAATACAGATGTTGGACGACGGTGATGCCGACCAAGATGACGAACAACACCACCGCCATCACCGCGGCGCGGCCGATCGCCGCTGCCCCGAATGCCTCGGCGTAGATCCGGTGCGCGACCAGATCGGTGTGGTTTTCCGGTCCGCCGCCGGTCAGCGCGTAGACCGTGTCGAAAACCTGGGCGGTACTGATGACTCCGGTGACCAGCACGAAAAACATGGTGGGCCGCAGCATCGGCAGCGTGATGCGCCAGAACCGCTGCCAAGCGGTGGCCCCGTCGACGCGTGCCGCGGAGTGGACGTCGGTCGGGATCGCCAGGATGCCGGCGAGGAAGAACAGCGCGACGTAACCGACATTGGCCCACACGACAACGGCCGAGACCACCGGCAGCGCCAGGCCGGGATCGGTGAGCCATTCGACGCGATGGCCCAGCAGGGTGCTTACCGCGCCGTCGGTAGGCGCCAGGATCCAGCGCCACATCACCGCGATCGCCAGCGGGACGCAGATCCACGGCAGCACGTAAAGCGTGCGGAACAATCCGCTGCCGGGTAGATCGCGTGCCAGCAATGCGGCTGCCGCCAGGCCGAGCACCGTCTGCGTCGGGACCACGATCGCAACGAAAATCAGCGTGACCAACAGTGAATTGCCGAACGCTGAATCGCTAAGTACCGAGCGCCAATTCTCGCCTCCGACATACTCGATGGGCCCGAGCAGGTCCCAGCGGTGCAGGCTCAGCCATGCCACCACGAGGATCGGCAGCAGCAAAAACGCGACCACCCCGAACAGGCTGGGGGCGAGCAGCGCATAACCCAGCGCGGTCGATCGGCGCCCGGCGTCACTCATAAGCGCCGTTCCTCCCCATCGCTTCGCTCTGCATCGTCACCGGCGCGCATGAAGGTATTAAAGCTCGTCGTTACGGTGGTGTTGTGACACCGAACCGGGGGATCGATGCCGACTTTCTCGATCTGCCCCGCCATGAACTCGCCGATGCCGCGCTGTCGGCGGCTACCGCGGCCGGTGCTAGCCACGCCGACCTGCGGATTCACCGGCTCACCACCGAGATCATCCAGCTGCGCGACGGCGAGCTGGAGACCGCGGTGCTCAGCCGCGAGCTCGGCCTCGCCGTCCGGGTGATCGTCGACGGCACCTGGGGATTCGCCTCGCACGCCGAGTTGTCACCGACGGTTGCGGCGAACACCGCGCGACGGGCTGTCGGGGTGGCCACCACGCTGGCCGCACTGAACACCGACCCCGTCGAGCTGGCGCCCGAACCGGTGTACAGCGATGTCACCTGGGTTTCGAGCTACCGAATCGACCCGTTCGCGCTGACCACCGCCGACAAGATCGTCGTGCTCGACGAATACTCCGGCAGGTTGCTGGCCGCCGACGGCGTGGACCACGTGTCGGCCAGCCTGAACACTGTCAAGGAGCAGACCTTCTACGCCGACACCTTCGGCTCGTCGATCACTCAGCAGCGGGTGCGGCTGATGCCGGTCCTGGAAGCGGTCACCATCGACACCGGCGGCTGCGGGTTTGACTCGATGCGCACGCTGGTGCCGCCGATGGGCCGCGGCTGGGAGGTGCTGGCCGGCGACGAAGTCTGGAACTGGACCGACGAGCTGGCGCAGTTGCCGTCGCAGCTGGCCGAAAAGATCAAGGCGCCCAGCGTGACGCCCGGGCGCAAGGACTTGGTGATCGATCCGACGAACCTATGGCTGACGATCCACGAATCCATCGGCCACGCAACCGAATACGATCGAGCCATCGGCTACGAGTCGGCCTACGCCGGCACGTCGTTCGCCACCCCAGACAAGCTCGGCAGCCTGCGCTACGGATCGCCGGTGATGAACGTGACTGCCGATCGTACCGTCGAATTCGGTTTGGCCAGCGTCGGTTACGACGACGAGGGCGTGGCCGCCCAAAGTTGGGATCTGGTGCGCGACGGGATCTTCGTCGGCTATCAACTGGACCGGGTGTTCGCGCTGCGGCTGGGCCTGCCGCGCTCCAACGGCTGCTCGTACGCCGATTCGCCACATCATGTGCCGATTCAGCGTATGCCCAATGTCTCGCTGCAACCCGGCCCCGAGGACCACAGCACCGCTGACCTGATCGCCCGCGTGGACGACGGCATTTACATCGTCGGCGACCGATCCTGGTCGATCGACATGCAGCGCTACAACTTTCAGTTCACCGGGCAGCGGTTTTACCGCATCCGCAATGGACGCCTGGACGGCCAGCTTCGCGACGTCGCTTATCAGGCCACCACTACCGATTTCTGGAATTCGATGGAAGCCGTTGGCGGCCCGTCGACTTGGCGGCTTGGTGGGGCGTACAACTGCGGCAAAGCCCAGCCCGGCCAGGTGGCCGCGGTCGGTCATGGCTGTCCGTCGGCGCTGTTCCGCGGCGTCAACGTGCTCAATGCCCGCATCGAGGCCGGCCAATGATCAACGCGCAGCGGGTGATCGACATCGCGCTGGAAGCTGCCGCGCGGCGGGGACGTGCCGACGAGACTATCGTGCTGGTCACCGACCGGATCGCGGCGTCGCTGCGGTGGGCGAACAACTCAATGACTACCAACGGCGTGTCAACCGCCCGCAGTACAACCGTGATTTCGATTGTCCGGCACGGTAATACAGCACGGGCGGGCTCGCTGACCTCGTCCGAGGTTGACCCGTCGGTGATCGAGGGGTTGGTTGCGGCATCGCAGGCGGCTGCCGGGTCGGCGCCGGATGCCCGCGACGCCGCGCCGCTGCCAGCTGGCAACGGCGCGCCGGCCGACTGGGACGCCCCGACGCCGGGCACCGGCCCCGAGGTGTTCGCCGACGTCGCCCGAGAGCTGAGTCGCGGCTTCCGTGGCAGCGACCAGTTGTACGGCTTTGCCCGGCACGCGCTGGAGACGGTGTATCTGGCGACCTCGGGCGGATTGCGGCGGCGCTACACCCAGCCCACCGGTTCGGTGGAGATCAACGCCAAACGCGATGGTGCCAGCGCGTGGGTGGCGGTGGGCACGCCCGATTTTGCCGGTGTCCCAACGGATCTGCTGCTGGAGCGGCTGTCGACGCGGCTGGGCTGGGCCGAGCGCAGCGTCGAGTTGCCCGAAGGCCGCTATGAGACCATCCTGCCGCCGTCGGCGGTGGCCGACATGATGATCTACCTGGGCTGGTCGATGGCCGGTCGCGGCGCGCAGGAGGGCCGCACCGCGTTGTGTTCCTTCGACGGCGGAACCCGGGTAGGGGAGCGGCTGACCGATCTGCCGCTGACGCTGTATTCCGATCCGAGCGTGCCCGGTTTGGCGTGTACGCCGTTCGTGGCGACCGCCAGTTCGTCGGAGACGCTGTCGGTTTTCGACAACGGCATGGACATCGAGCGGGTGGACTGGATCCGCGACGGGGTGATCAATGCGCTGGCCTACCCGCGGGCCGCGGCCGCCGAATTCGCGGCTCCGGTCGCCGTGGCCGCCGACAACGTCGTGATGACCGGCGGCAGCGCCAGCTTGGCGGACATGGTCGCGGCGACCGAGCGTGGTCTGCTGCTGACCACGCTGTGGTACATCCGCGAGGTCGATCCCACCACGCTGCTGCTGACCGGGCTCACCCGCGACGGTGTCTACGTGGTGGAAGACGGCGAGGTAACGGCGGCGGTCAACAATTTCCGGTTCAACGAGAGCCCGTTAGACCTGCTGCGACGGGCCACCCAGGTGGGTGTCAGCGAGCGAACGTTGCCGCGGGAGTGGGGCGATTGGGTCACCCGGACGGCGATGCCATCGCTGCGGATTCCCGACTTTCATATGTCGTCGGTCAGCCAGGCGACATAATGCGAGGGTGCGTGACGACGAGTTGGCCCGGCTGGTCGCGTTGTCGCCCGGCGACGGCCGCACTGCTGCCCTGATCCGGCGGGTCTGCGCGGAGACCCTGGCGCTGCCACCGCTTCCGGCCGAGGTCGAGGTGACCGGCCCGGGATCGGATGCCGAAGCCGTCGTAGCCGACTTCGCTGAACAGTTCAGCGTCGACGTCTCGATGATCGGTGACCAGCAGCGGTCGAGGTTGTGGTCTGCGCTGGGGGACAAGACGTTTGGCGTCGTCGTGCAGATGTACATCGCCGACTTCGTCCCGCGGGTGCGGGCCGGGCTGGAAATGCTCGGGGTCGGCGAGCGGTACCTGGGCTGGGCGGATGGTTCAGTCACCTGGGATCACACCACCGACCCGTCCGACGCGGTGTTCAACGGCTTTCTGCCGGAGGTCGCGCGGTTGCGCGAGCTCGACGCACTGACGTCGGAGGTGGTCCGACTGCGCGGGGCGGCTCAACACAACTGCCGGTTGTGCAAGTCGCTGCGGGAAACGACGGCATTGGATGCCGGCGGATCGGAGACGCTCTACGGCGACATCGAGCACTTCGAAGCGTCTGGGCTGCTGACCGATCGGCAGAAGGCGGCGTTGCGGTATGTCGACGCGCTGATCTGGGCGCCGGGCCGTATCGACCGCGGCATTGCCGCCGCGGTGCGATCGCAGTTTTCCGATGCCGAGGCCGTCGAGCTGACCTTCGACGTGATGCGCAATGCCAGCAACAAGGTCGCGGTGGCGTTGGCCGGGGATGCCCCGCGGGTCGAAAGCGGGACCGAGCAGTATCTGCTCGACGTCGACGGTCAGACAGTGTTCAGCTAACCGTAATCTGTGTAATTCCTCAGAGCGTGCGACGATGGGTGCCCCCGTGTTGCAATCCCATGACCAGTCGCGACGACCGAAAGTTGGTAAGAGAGAAAGCCATGGCAACAGCAAAGGAAGCGCATCACGACGCTGCCGAATCTCTATTCGGGGCCATCATCGCGGTGCTCGACAAGCACGAGGCTGAACACACCTTGACACCGGAGATTCTGGAGGAGTTGGCCCGAGCCTATGCGGCGGTGGCTGCCAG
>NZ_JBAPPI010000873.1:0-9481 GCF_049280035.1 Mycobacterium sp.
GTCAACCGCTGGGCGGTTGCGATGGCCTACCTGACCGACGTTTTCGCCGCACGGACCCTGGTGTCGTTGGGACTCTCGACACAAGGCGACGCCGAATTCTCAACCAGCGAAGGCATTCCGCTACCGAAGACGGAGTGAGGAGCGGATGGTCGGGAATAGTGGACCTTGCGCGCACCGGCGGCAGTCGAGCGGTACCGTTCCGGCTTGGACGTGGGCATCAACGCGAGTTAGGTTCCGTCGATGAAGTTTGTGGTGGCAGGCTACGGTGGCCGCGGCGATGTTGAGCCCTGCGTCGCCGTCAGTCGAGAGTTGCTGCGCCTGGGGCACGACGTGCGCATGGCGGTCCCACCGAACATGCTGGGCTTCATCGAATCGGCGGGGCTTGCTGGGGTCGCCTACGGGCCGGACTCGCGCGAGGAAATGAACCCGGCCTCGGATTTGGTCCGCAACATGATGCCGAAGATGCGCAACCCGCTCAGCGTCGTGCCCGAAGTCATCGAACACGTCACTCAGGTCAAGGCGGAAAAGGGTGCGACGCTGGCGGCGCTGGCAGAGGGGGCCGACCTGGTATTGGCGGGCTTCAACGAGCAGGGGCTGGCCGCCAATGTCGCGGAGTACCACGGCGTTCCGGTGGCTGCGCTGCACCCCTTCCCCGAGCGGATGTGGTCATCGAACTGGCTGTTTTCGCGAATGACGAAGGTCGCGGAAGACGCGCAACGCCGCGCGCTGGGCTTGCCGGAGGCAACCGAACCGTCGGCGCGATCGCTGGACATCCAGGCCTACGACAAGCTCTGCCTGCCCGAGGTGGCCACCCAGTGGACCCAAGAAGACGAGCGACAGCCCTTCGTCGGGGCGCTCACGTTGGAGCTACCGACCGATGCCGACGAGGAGGTGTTGTCGTGGATCGCCGCGGGAACGCCGCCGATCTACTTCGGTCTGGGCAGTACGCCGATCACACCTTCCGCTGACATCGGCGCCATCATCAGCACGGCCTGCGCGCAGTTAGGCGAGCGGGTGTTGATCTGCTCGGGGCCCAATGACTTTACCCACGTCGAGCATTTCGACCACGTCAAGGTTGTGCCCGCGATCAACCACGCGGCTATCTTTCCGGCCTGCCGCGCGGTCGTCCACCACGGCGGCGCCGGCACCACGGCGGCCGGGCTGCGGGCCGGGATCCCCACCCTGATCCTTTGGCTCTGGCTCGATCAGCCGCTCTGGGCAGCCGGCGTCCAAGGACTGGAAGTCGGCTTTGGACGGCGCTTTTCGGAAACCACCGCGGAAACACTGGTCGCCGACCTACGCTGCGTCCTCGCCCCGCGATACGTCGCTCAAGCCCGTGCGGTCGCCACCCAGATGACTAAAGCTGCCGAAAGTCTGGCCAGGGCAAGCAATCTCCTAGAAGACACCGCCCGGCGCGGGCGCATGGTCAGGCTCCACCGATGAAATTTGTGGTGGCAGGCTATGGAAGTCGCGGCGATGTGGAGCCCTGCATCGCCGTCGGTCGGGAGCTGCTGCGCCGAGGTCACGACGTGCGGCTGGCCGTTACTGTCCCGCCTGAGCTGGTTGACTTCATCGAGTCCGCGGGGCTAACTGCGGTTCCCTACGGCCGGGACTGGCAAGCGCAGCTGCGCGACGAGGGTTTCGTCCGCATGATCCAGAATCCACTGAGCGCGATCCACGAAGCTATCGAATATGTTGGCCAGGTCGCAGCGGAGAAGACCGCGACGTTGATATCGTTGACAGATGGGGCCGACCTGCTATTGGCAGGCATAACCGAGCAGGGGCTGGCCGCCAATGTCGCTGAGTATTACGGCATTCCGCTGGCTGCGCTGCACTCCTTCCCGTCGCAGATTTTAGAGCTCGGGTCGCAGCGTGGGAGCGCGGCGAAGCAGGCTGAACATGCCCAACGCCGGGCACTAGGTTTACCGGAGGCAACTGGGCCCTCGACACGATCGATGGTGGAACACGAATCGCTGGAGATCCAGGCTTACGACGAGTTCTGCTTACCCGGCCCGGCAGCTGAATGGGTGGAATCAGATGGCCGACGGCCCTTCGTCGGGGCGCTGACGCTGGAGTTGCCGACGGCCGCCGACGAGGAGGTCTTGTCGTGGATTGCGGCGGGACCGCCGCCGATCTACTTCGGCTTTGGCAGCATGCCGATCGCATACCCCGCTGACACGGTCGCCGCGATCAGCGCGGCCTGCGCGCTGTTAGGCGAGCGGGCGTTGATCTGCTCGGGGCCGAATGATTTCACCCACGTCCCGAATGCCGAGCACGTCAAGGTTGTGGATGTCGTCGGCCAAGCGGCCGTCTTTCCGGCCTGCCGCGCGGTCGTCCATCATGGGGGCGCCGGCACCACGGCCGCAGGCCTGCGCGCCGGGATCCCCACTCTTATCCTCTGGAACGGGCTCGATCAGCCGCTCTGGGCGGCCGGTGTCGAACAGCTGAAAGTCGGTCTTGCGCGGCGCTTTTCAGAGTCTACCGGGGAATCGCTGGTCGCTGACCTCCGCTTAATCCTCACCCCGCAATATGCCAGTCGAGCCCATGAGGTCGCCACCCAGATGACCAAACCTGCCGAAAGCCTCGCTCGCACCGCCGATCTCCTAGAAGACGCCGCGCGCCAGGCTCGCGAAGGCTGAACCCTCGGATGGTTCGATTTGCGCCCGGTAGTGGACCGCATGCCGTGGCCGGATGTGAAAGGCAAGCGCTCACCTCGAACACACCGCCGGTCGGAGACGCGAAGCCTGACCGACGACTCACCCCGATAGCCCGTCGAACCGCACTTGGCGCATCGGCCGGGTTTCGATGGCGTTGATCGTCAACGTGCGGCGGGCGAACCGCCATCCGGCATCGGTCCGCAGATACTCGTCGTCGTAGCGCAGATGCCACACCACATCGGTCAGCTGATCCCCGTGTTGGGTCCAGTGATGCGCGACGCAGGCGATGCGCCCGCGGGCATTGTCGAGGTGCGGACCGGCGTCGTAGACCTCGCCGACGATCGCGTGCTCGGTGCGGATAGTCGCGGCGACGGCGGCGATCGCGGCGCCGACCGCGGCATGACCGCGGTGTCGATGGACTGCGGTTAGGTCGTCCGGCGGGTCGGGCACCAACAGCTCGGCCGTCTCGGTGAAAAGTTCTGTGACACGGTCAAATTGCCGCTCGTCGACGCCGGCGGCGTACCGGTGCACCAGGTCGACGAGAGCGGCCCGGTCGGTTGCGTCGAGTATCACGGCGTCAGCGAAAGACGTTGCGCGCAGGCCCATAATTCGTCCTTGGCCTGCTCGAGGTCGGTGATCGGGGGCAGGGCCAACACTAGCCGGTCGGCACCCTGCGCGGCGAGCCTCTCGGCGCGTTCGGCGTCAATCTTTGTTACCGAATGTCCCAACGAGACTTCGATGTCGGCCGGATCGCGCCCGGCAGCCGCTGCCACGTCATGCATCAGCGTCAACAGGCCGTCCAACTGCGCGCCGGTCACACCTAAGGGCTGGAAGCCGTCACCGAAGCGTCCGGCCCGTCGAGCAGCTGCTTTGCTGTGGCCACCGATGTGTATCGGAAGATGCTGTCCGGCAACGGGTTTAGGACTGCAGACCACGTTCTCGAACTGAAAGAACTCGCCATGATGGGTGACGCCCTGTTGCCGGTCATCCCAAAGTGCCCGTAACACCGCTAACTGCTCGTCGGCGCGCCGCCCACGACTTTCGAATTCGGTGCCGCATGCTTCGATCTCTTCCCGCAGCCAGCCGACGCCGACGCACAGCCGAAGCCTTCCGCCGGACAGCACATCGACGGTCGCCGCTCGTTTGGCCAGCACCACCGGATGATGGTTGGGCAGCACCAGAACTCCGGTGGCCAACCCGAGTCGGTCGGTATGGCCGGCCAAAAACGACAGCAGGTCGAGCGGGTCGGGGACCGGGCAGTCGGCCGCCAACTCGACCCGCCCCGAGCGGTCATACGGGTAGACGCTGTCGTATCGAGTGGCCAACACGGTGTGCTCGACGGCGATGATCGATTCGAACCCGCACGCCTCGAGATGGCGCGCGAAGGCCACCATCCACCGCGGGTCTGCGGTGACCCCGGCGGCGACCGGGGCGACGACGCCGAACTTCAAGACGCTCATGGCAGAGGCAAAGCTAACAGGTGGTTTGGGTGGTGCTGACGGCTGTCTCAGCGCGCATCGCTTCGGCCAGGGCGATCGCCCTGGGGTTGGTGAACACGTCCTCGAGCAGCACCGGCTGACCGTCGGGGCCGCTCAGCGGAACCCGCCAATTGGGATACTCGTCGGTCGTGCCCGGCTGGTTCTGAGTCCGCCGATCTCCGACCGCGTCGGTCAAGGCGACGCCCAGCAGCCGCGACGGCGTTCGGCCCAAGTACTGGTACAGGGCCAAAATGGTGTGCTCGACGTCGGCGTGCTTGGCCAGCAGGCCGACGTGGCGCAGCTCGGCGATCCAGGCCGCCCGCTCGGTTTTCGCGGCGGCGAGCTCCTCGTCGACGGGTCGCGTCAACAAGCCAAGCGAATCCCGCAGGCGCACATGTTCGTCGGCCAGATAACCGGCGGTCGGTGGCAGGTCGTGGGTGGTCACCGACGACAGGCAGTACTCTCGCCAGCGCTCGGCCGGCAGCGGGCCGCGACTGGTGGCGCCGCCGTCGCGGTTTAGCTCGAACCACAGTATCGACGTGCCGAGCACACCGCGGTCGCGCAGATAATCACGGACCCACGGTTCGACAGTGCCGAGATCTTCGCCCACTACCAGCGCCGCGGCGCGGTATGCCTCCAGCGCGACGATGCCGATCATCGCCTCGTGGTCGTAACGCACATACGTGCCTTGAGTGGGCGTTACGCCTTGGGGAATCCACCACAGCCGGAACAGCCCGATGATGTGGTCGATGCGCACCCCGCCGGCGTGCCGCAGCACGGTGCGGATCAGCGCGCGCAACGGCTGATACTCCTGCTCCTCGAGCCGATCCGGGCGCCACGGCGGCTGCGACCAGTCCTGGCCTAACTGGTTGAACTCATCCGGCGGCGCACCCGCGGTGACCCCGAGCGCCAAGACGTCCTGTAACGCCCAGGAGTCGGCCCCGTTGGGGTGCACGCCGACGGCGAGGTCGTGCATGACGCCCAGCGACATCCCGGCCGCCACCGCTTGCGTTTGCGCGGCGGCGAGTTGTTCGTCGAGCTGCCATTGCAACCAGCGGTGGAAATCCACCGCCTTGGCACGCTCGGCGACGAACTCGGCGACACCGTCGGCGCCGGGATGCTGCAGCGATCCGGGCCACTGATGCCAGTCGCCGCCGTATTCCTCGGCCAGCGCACACCAGGTGGCGAAGTCGTCGAGGGCTGTACCTTCCCGGGCGCAGAAAGCGGCATACGCCAGTTCGCGACCCGCGGTGCGCGGGACCCGATAAACCAGGTCCAAAGCCGCCCGCTTGGCTGTCCATGCCGTGTCGCGGTCGATGGCGTCGACCGATTTTGCGTGGCGCTGCACGTCGTCGCGTAATCGCCACACCCGGCGACGTTTACGAAGGTAGGCGAATTCCGGGATGGCCTCGACGCGCAGGTAAAGCGGGTTGACGAAGCGCCGCGACGTCGGCAGGTACGGCGACGGCTCCATCGGCTTGGTTGGCGCGGCCGCGTGTAGCGGGTTGACCAGCACATAACCGGCGCCGTGCGCGGAAGCCGACCAGACCGCAAGGTCGGTCAGGTCGGTAAGGTCACCGACACCCCAGGACTGTCGGGACCGGACACTATATAGCTGGGTGGCCAGCCCCCAGGCCCGACGACCGCCCAGCCGCTCCGGCAGTCCCAGCCAGCCCGGTGTCACGATCAGCGCCGCACTGGCCTGCTGCGCCCCGGAACGCAGATGCACCCGGTGATAACCGAGTGGCAGATCGCCGGGCAGCACGAAGCTGGCCTCACCGACCGAGCGCCCGTCGAGGTCAAACGGCGCGGCGAAATTGTCGACCTGGCGAATCCCGGCGCGGACCGTCCCGTCCTCGAGCTGCACCCACACTTCGGCGGGATGACCATGGGTCACATGTACCCAGAACGAAGTCTGGGTACCGGCACGTCCAAGGATGGTGGGCGGCAATGAACGCGACCAGTACGCGCGATTATGTGCGGTCAGCGCCGCGCCGCGCTGCAGCTCGGTGCCGGCGGCCACGCCGAGCGCGGCGAGGACGGCCACCAGGGTGCTTTCCGGGACACTGATCCGGCGACCGCTCCAGTCCTCATAGTCTGTGGCGATTCCAAACCGCCGGGCGAGTTCGACCAACGAGGGCGCCAGCTGAGCCATGCCGCCATCTTGCTTAATCAGATGACCAAAATGCGACCCGAGTGTTCACCTCACGGCAATTTTTTCGGGGACCCGAGTTTGCTAATCGCCGTACGATGCGCAGTGAAGTTTTCATCGATTCCCCCACTACTGATGGCAGGTGACAGCACTGTGGCGCAGACCACTCCCGGCACGGCCGTTAACACGCCCGATGCCCATCCGCTCGCGTGGCGAGCTGGCCTAGGGTGCCCTACGGTTATCCCTGTGAATCGTGGGACTATGCAGTCTCCAGCCCTTCCGTCTGCTTGGAGCGTGATCAACCGTGGCTGATTCGAACGGCGGCAAGGGAAGTTCTGGCTATGGCCTGGGACTTTCCACCCGGACGCAGGTAACCGGTTACCAATTCTTGGCGCGCCGTACCGCCATGGCGTTGACCCGCTGGCGGGTCCGGATGGAGATCGAGCCGGGTCGGCGTCAAACGCTGGCCGTGGTGGCGTCGGTGTCCGCCGCGGCGGTGATTTGCCTGGGCGCGCTGCTGTGGTCCTTCATCAACCCGTCAGGGCAGATGAACGAGTCGCCGATCATCGCCGACCGCGATTCCGGCTCACTCTATGTGAAGGTCGGCGACAAGTTGTACCCGGCGCTGAATCTGGCATCGGCCCGGCTGATCGCTGGGCGGCCGGATAACCCGCACAAAGTGCGGTCGAGTCAGATCGCCGAGCAGCCGCACGGACCGCTGGTGGGTATCCCCGGCGCGCCGTCGGAGTTTTCCCCGACCAGCCCCGCGTCGTCGTCGTGGCTGGTGTGCGACTCGGTAACGTCGATGGCGGGCGTGGGAGCGCCGTCACCGGTGACCGTCACCGTGATCGACGGAACGCCCGACCTGTCGAATCACCGACACGTGTTGAGCGGGTCGGACGCGGTGGTGCTGCGCTACGACAAGGACACCTGGGTGATCCGGCAGGGACGCCGGTCACGCATCGATGCGTCGAACCGGGCGGTGCTGTTGCCGCTGGGTTTGACCCCGGAGAACGTCAACCAGGCGCGGCCGATGAGCCGGGCACTGTTCGACTCCCTGCCGGTAGGCCCCGCGCTGGCGGTGCCGAAGGTGCCAGACGCAGGTAAGCCGGCCGGCTTCGCCAACGCACCGGGACCGGTGGGAACCGTGATTGTGACACCGCAAATCAGTGGGCCGCAACAGTATTCGGTGGTGCTGGCCGACGGTGTGCAAACCGTGACGGCGGTCGTCGCCCAGATCCTGCAGAACGCAGGTACCCCGGCCGGCAATGCGCCGGTGGTGGTGGCGCCGGCGTCATTGGCGAAGATGCCGGTGGTCAACGGGCTGGATTTGTCGGCCTATCCGGACGGGCCGCTGAACGTGCAGGATATCCGTGACAACCCGGCGACCTGCTGGTGGTGGGAGAAAACCGCCGGTGAAGAGCGCGCCCGTACCCAGGTGATCTCCGGGCCGACGATCCCGGTGAAGGCCAGCGACACCCAAAAAGTGGTATCGCTGGTGAAGGCCGACAACTCCGGCCGCGAAGCCGATCGAGTCTTTTTCGGACCCACCTACGCGAACTTCGTATCCGTCACCGGGAACGACCCGGGGTCGGAGACATCAGAATCACTATGGTGGCTCTCGAGTTCCGGCGTCCGTTTCGGCGTGGACAACTCACGTGATGCTCGCTCGGCGCTCGGATTGACAACGCAGCCGAGCCCAGCGCCCTGGGTGGCGCTGCGGCTACTGGCACCGGGCCCAGCCCTCTCGCGCGCCGATGCGCTGGTGCGCCATGACACCCTTCCGACCGATATGAGCCCAGCAGAATTGGCGGTACCGAAGTGAAACAAGGTTTTGCACGCCCCACGCCCGAGCGCGCACCAGCGGTTAGGCCGGAGAACATTGTCCTACCGACGCCGCTGAGTGTGCCGCCGCCCGAAGGCAAGCCGTGGTGGCTGATTGTGGTCGGCGTCCTGGTGGTCGGCCTGCTGGTTGGCATGGTCGGCATGACGGTCGCCAACGGCTCGCGGATGTTCCTGGGCGCCGGGTCGATCTTCCCGATCTTTATGATCGGCGGCGTCGCGATGATGATGTTCGGCGGTCGCTTCGGCGGCCAGCAGCAGATGAGCCGGCCCAAGCTGGACGCGATGCGCGCCCAGTTCATGCTGATGCTCGACATGCTGCGCGAGACCGCGAACGAGTCCGCCGACAGCATGGACGCCAACTACCGCTGGTTCCACCCGGAGCCGACGACGTTGGCGGCAGCGGTCGGATCGTCCCGGATGTGGGAACGCAAGCCGGACGGCAAGGACCTCAACTTCGGAGTCGCCAGGATCGGTGTGGGCATGACCCGGCCGGAGGTGACCTGGGGCGAGCCGCAGAACATGCCGACCGATATCGAGCTGGAGCCGGTGACCGGTAAGGCACTGCAGGAGTTTGGCCGCTACCAGAGCGTGGTTTACAACCTGCCCAAGATGGTGTCGCTGCTTGTTGAGCCCTGGTATGCGCTGGACGGCAATCGCGACCAGGTGATGGGGCTGATGCGCGCGATCATCTGCCAGCTGGCCTACTCACACGGGCCGGACCACATCCAGATGATCGTTGTCACTTCCGATCTCGCGAAATGGGACTGGGTCAAGTGGTTGCCGCACTTCGGTGATCCGCGCCGTCGCGACGCAGCCGGCAATGCGCGGATGGTGTACGGGTCGGTGCGTGAGTTCGCCGCCGACCAGGCCGAATTGTTCGCCGGCCGTGGGTCTTTCACTCCGCGGCACGCAAGCTCGTCGGCGGAGACACCGACACCGCACCACGTGATCATCGCCGATGTCGACGACCCGCAATGGGAATACGTCATCAGCGTCGACGGCGTTGACGGCGTCACGTTCTTTGACTTGACCGGCTCTGCGCTGTGGACCGGTAACCCGGAGCGGGTGCTGAAGTTCACCAACGACGTCGGGGTGATCGAGGCGCTGCCCCGTGACCGCGACACCTGGATGGTGATCGACGACAACAGGTGGTTCTTCGCTCTGGCCGACTATGTGGCCGAGCCGGAGGCCGAGCAGTTCTCGCAGCGCATGGCGCACTGGCGACTGGCTGAGGCCTACGAGGAGATCGGCCAGCGGGTAGCTCAGATCGGCGCCCGAGACATCCTGTCCTACTACGGGATTGAAGATCCAGCCGAGATCGACTTCGAGTCGTTGTGGGGCAACCGGCG
>NZ_JBAPPI010000874.1:0-1863 GCF_049280035.1 Mycobacterium sp.
GAGCAACGCCGGACTCGTCGCTGGCGACGGCGCCTCGCTGCTGGTCGACACGCTATTCGATCTGGCGCTGACCCGCGAAATGCTGGCCGCGATGGCGCCCGTCACCGACCGCGCACCGATCACCGACGCGCTGATCACCCACTCCAACGGTGACCACACCCACGGCAATCAACTGCTGGACCGCTCGGTGCGGGTGATCGCCGCCAAGGGCACCGCCGAAGAGATCGCCCACGGCATGGCTCCCGAGATGCTGGTGATGACCCAGACCGCCGACCTCGGTCCGGTAGCCACCGGATATCTGCGAGAACGGTTCGGCCCCTTCGACTTCGGCGGCATCACCGTGCGCAACGCCGACCAAACCTTCGACGACCAGCTGACCATCGAGGTTGGCGGCCGGGAGGTGCACCTGCTGAATCTGGGCCCGGCGCACACCGCAGCGGACTCAGTTGTGCACGTGCCGGACGCGGGGGTGCTGTTCGCCGGTGACCTGCTGTTCATCGGTTGCACGCCGATCGTGTGGGCCGGCCCGATCGCCAACTGGGTTGCGGCCTGCGACACGATGATCGCCTTGGACACGCCGACGGTGGTGCCGGGCCACGGCCCGGTCACCGACACGGACGGAATTCGCGCGGTACGTGGGTATCTCGTCCACGTCGCCGAGCAGGCCGAAGCCGCCTACAACAAGGGCCTGTCGTTCGTCGAGGCGGCCGACACCATCGATCTCGGCGAGTACGCGAGCTGGCTGGACGCCGAGCGCGTCGTAGTCAACATTTATCAGCGCTATCGCGAACTCGACCCGGGCACACCGCAATTACCCGCGATGGGGTTGCTGGCGATGCAGGCCGAGTGGTTCGCCAAGCATTCATGACGCGCAGCCGCGGCTAGCGCCGGGTCGCCCGGACGAAGCTGATCGAGGCGGGCGCGCCCGCCCGTGCTTCGGCCTCCAGCGGCGCCAGTCCGGCCGCGTCGAACAGGTCGGCCAGTACGAACGTGGCGGTGTCCCACCGGTCGGTCCGCAGGTGCGCCGCCACGTCGGTGTGCTCGCCCGGGTAGGTCAAGTCGGGGATGTGCAGATCCAGGCCGTGTTCGCGCCAGCGGTCGGTCATGATCCGAGCCTGCCGCTGCTCCTCCTCGGTCTGACCGCGCACCGAGCCGTAGTCCGCGGCGAATGTGCTGCCCCCCGCGCTGAGCGCGGTGATGTGATCCAGCAGACGAACTTCGGCCTCGGGCGGCAGAAATCCGATGAGCACCCCCTCGGCCAGCCACGCCGTCGGTTGGCGGGGATCGAAGCCCGCGCGTTGCAGCGCCGCCGGCCAGTCCTCACGAAGGTCGATGCCGACCGGGCGGTGCTCGGCGCCGGGTACAGCGCCGAGTTCGGACAGTGTGGTGGTCTTGAACTCGATGACCTCGGGCTGATCGATTTCGTAGAGGGTGGTTCCGGCCGGCCAGGACAGCCGGTACGGGCGGGCGTCCAGCCCGGACGCCACGATCACCACCTGACGCACGCCCGCGCCACTGGCTTCGGTGAAGTAATCGTCGTAGAACCGGGCTCGGGCAGCGAAAGTGTCGACCATCCGCGGAAAGCCCGCGCCGTCGTCGACGCCGTCGAAATCCAGCTCGCCGGCGGCCACCTTGGTGAAAAGATCCAGCCCGACCGCGCGGACCAGCGGCTCGGCGAAGGGATCGTCGATCACCGGGTGAGGACGTCGGCTGGCCGCCGCCCGGGCGGCGGCCACCATGGTGGCGGTAGCGCCGACGCTGCTGGCCAAATCCCAGGTGTCGCGGTCAGTTCTTGCCATGTGTGCTCCTTGGATGCGGCTTCTTCTCCACGGTAGGCGCGGACGCCGCCCGTCTCCCCTACGG
>NZ_JBAPPI010000875.1:0-2586 GCF_049280035.1 Mycobacterium sp.
CCGTACGCCACGGCATCGAGCGCCCCGATCGTCGAAAGTGATATCGCCGACGTGGCCGTCCGCGCGTTGCTCGCCGATGATCTTGTCGGCCAAAAGATTCCGCTGACGGGGCCGCAATCCCTGACCAACATCGAACTGGTCGAGATCATTGGCGCCGTTCTGGGGCGGCCGCTGCAATACCAGGAGGTCCCAGACGAGCTTGTTCGTCAACGGTTTGTCGGGCTGGGTTTTCCACCCGAGTTCGGCGATGCCTACATCGCAATGCTGGCCACAACGATCGATGAACCTGCCGTAGTTGCCGATGGCGTGCAACAGATCCTGGGCCGGCCCGCGCAATCGTTCGAGCAATGGGTCGTCGAGCACAAGAGCATATTCACCGACTAGCTCATCCCACAGTCACTGCACCGGAATACGAAGGAGATGTGATGTCCAACCCGAAGCCACCTCGCTGGCTAAAGCCGATGAACAAGTTCATGATCGCGGTGCAAAAACTAGGCGTACCAACAGGACCGCCGATGGTTTTGACGGTGCCGGGCCGCAAAACAGGTCGACCACGCAGCACGCCGATGACACCATTCAGCCTCGACGGGCAGCTTTATGCCGTGGCGGGGTTCCCGGATGCTGATTGGGCAAGCAACGCGCGGGCTGCCGGCGTCGGAACCCTCAGCAAGGGCCGCAAGGCACGGCGCATCAGGATTACCGAGCTGACCGCCGAGCAAGCCCGCCCGGTGTTGCGCGTATATCCGATCGAGGTACCGGTCGGTATCGGCTTCCTGAAACGCTCCGGCCTCGTGCACCAGGGCACCCCGGAGGAAGTCGAGGCGTTGGCCGGTCGAATCGCTGTCTTCCGATTCGATCCAATCTCAGCGAACTAACCACCAGCAACCATGCACACCGCATACCTCGTCGTGACGATGATTGCCATTGCTATCGACGGATTTTCCGGCGTGAGCGCCCTCGTCCATTTCGCGCCGATCATTCCGCCCATGCAGCGGGCTGGAGTGCCGTTGTCGTGGCTGACATTTCCCATCGGCACGCTCAAGATCCTCGGCACCTTGGGACTTGTTGTCGGCCTGTGGACTCCAGTAATCGGTCTAGCCGCGGCAGCCGGGTTGACCGTCTTCTTCGTCTGCGCGGTATACACGCACGTGCTCGCCAACGACCTCTCCAGCCAGTTCGCATTCGCCGGGTTCCTGCTAGCCCTCAACAGCGCAACGTTCGCGCTAACCCTCGTCGCGCATCCGGCGATCAACTACCCCTAAGGTATTGCTTTTACGACACGGCGCTACATATTTTGTCTCCCATGGGTTTCGACGACACCGCGGTGAGCGAGCCAACGGCAAACGAGGATCTCTTCTCGACGATGCCGTTCAGCCGACTACTGGGGATTGAGGTCCTCGAGCAGTCACCGCAACGGGTTCGCGCACAGTTGGCCTGGTCACCTGAACGCTGCACCACAGGCGGCCTGATGCATGGGGGTGCACTTATGGGACTTGCCGATAGTGCAGGCGGCGTATGTGCTTTCTTAAACCTGCCTGAAGGCGCGGTCGGAACGAGCACAATCGAATCAAAAACCAATTTCCTGAGGGGAGTTCGAGAGGGCGTCGTCACCGCGACCAGCCGCGTGCTCCATCGAGGCCGCACGGTAATCGTGGTCGAAACTGAACTGTCCCAGGATGATGATCGCTTGGTCGGCAAAGTGACCCAAACGCAAACAGTGCTTCGCCCGGCGTAAACTCGCACCAGCCATATTCCGGCCTTTTCGCCCTCGTAGCTCAGGGGATAGAGCACGGCTCTCCTAAAGCCGGTGTCACAGGTTCGAATCCTGTCGGGGGCACTCACTGTCGGGGGCACTCACTGTCGATGCAGGTCAGCGGTGGTTTTCAGGTGCCCGCCGACTGGTGTTGGCTTGTTCTGGTCGGTGCCTTGGTCGGTAATGGTTGGCATCAGATGACGCACCGTGGCTGGCGATAGTCAATCGGGCGTCAAGTCTGGAAGCGATATCGTCCAGATCTGTCGGAAACAGACCCGCGTCCTGGTTCAGCGTCGTCGCCGCTGATTCGTGGCTCGACGCGCTCAACTGAAGAACATCAACGTAATCCGCCGGTGATCGGTCGTTGTGGAATCGCTGTTATGTGGCCGGATCAGCATTCTGGGTCGACCGAATCATTGAGGATTTACCGGGGCCGAATCATGGCGTTTTCCCTCTCGGTCTGCGCTTCGGAGCGTTGAATATAGGCCGCTTCGCGGACTGCGTCCTCAGTCTCCAGAGCCGCACCCAGGGCACCCCCAATCATCGCCAACGAGCAAGTCAACCAAGCTAGTTCGAAGTAATCTCCCAGGGAGACAGGGTGGCCGACGGCGCTGCGGAAAACTTGCGGCACTACAAACCAGAACGCCGCAACCAGCGCCAGCAGATACAGAGCTGCATACAGCACGGTCACGCCAATGACGACCGTCACCACGGTCGCAATGTTGAACAACAGCACCTGCTTGCGCACTCCTGGCGCGAGGGTGCGCTCCCATAGCTCAGCCCCGATGATCAAGGTCGCTGCGGTAGCACCCACCGATAAGAGACCCGTACCG
>NZ_JBAPPI010000876.1:0-7443 GCF_049280035.1 Mycobacterium sp.
CCGCGCGGGAAGTGCACCCACGCCAGGCCGGCGTCGAACCGCGCCGCCAGGAATTCCCGCGGGTCGCTGCTCGCCGGGTCGTGCTCGTCGAGCAGCACCCGCACCCGCGCGCGCAGATCCTCAGCGACCGCCTGCTCGGCCTGCTCGTCAGCGCTCATCGGGGTCCTTCCATCGATTCAGATACCCGCATCCTCCGCTACTTCGCGCGCCTTGCACACCAGCGCGTCGATCCATCGCATGGTCGGCGTACCGGCGGCGGCCTTGTTCTGCGGTTCGTCCATCCCGCGACGCATCACACCTTCGGCGATGACGGCGACTTTCCACAGGCCCAGCGCATGCCAGTACTTCAGCGTCGCCGCGTCGCGCGCGGTCTCCGCCAGGTACATCCGTGCCATCTCCGCGCGATCCGGGAATCCTTCTAGTGCGGTCGCGGCGAAGCCGCCCGCGATGTCCTCCTCGCCGGCCTCGGGCCAGTACGCCAGCAGGCTGCCCATATCGGCCAATGGGTCACCAAGGGTGGACAACTCCCAGTCCAAGACGCCGATGACATCCCCGGTCGTGTGCGACGTGATGAGGTTGCGTAGGTGAAAGTCGCCGTGCACCAACGTCAGTTCCTGCTGTTGCGGTGCCGCGGCGATCAGCCGGCGGGTCAAGTCGTCGAGGTCTGGCAGCTCCCGGGTCTTCGACTGCTCCCACTGCCCGGCCCAACGCTTGAGCTGACGCTGCGCATACGGCTTGTGGCTGGCCAGGTCGTCGAGGCCAGACTCTTCGAGGTCGACAGCGTGAATTTTGGCCAGGGTGATGGGAAGCGAGAGCCCGATTTCCCTGCGGCGCTGTGGCGTGAGCGATTCGGCGATCGGCATCTGGTCCACCACCACGCCGTCGACGAACTCCATCAACAGCAGTGGGACGTCATCGGGCTTCTGTGGCGACCCGCTGCGCCCGGCATCGCCGCGCTGGCGATCGCCACGGGGCTTCTGTGGCGACCCGCTGCGCCCGGCATCGCCGCGCTGGCGATCGCCACGGGGCTGCTGTGGCGACCCGCTGCGCCCGGCTTCGCCACGCTGGCGATCGCCACGGGCATCCCGGGTCAGCCCGTACACCCGGGGCGTGGGCACCGGTGTGTCCTCCAGCGCCGACAGGATCCGCGCTTCGCGGGCGACATCGTGCGCGGACGCCAACAGCTCTCCCAGTGGCGGCCGCCGCAACACCCACTTTCGCCCTTCGGCGTCACGCACCAGGTAGGTCAGGTTCGACTGTCCCAGCCCGATCCGCTCGAAGCTCAGCGGCGCAGTGAACGTGACTCCGAGTTGCTCGATCCAATCGGCGACCGCGGTCGGATTGATTCCGACGAGGTTGTCGCTAGAGCCAATGGCCCGGCTCCTCAGCGGGCCGTTTCGGCCCGCATCGTCACCGGAGCTAGCCACCAATACCGGCTCCGGCCCGGAACATTAGCGCGTTGCCGAGCAACTGACCGCCGTCGATCACCAGGGTCTCGCCGGTGATCCAGCTGGCCTGATCAGACACCAGGAAGGCGACCGCGGATGCCACGTCGGCAGGCTCACCGATTCGGCCCAGCGCCGTGGATGCCGACAGTGCCTGCTCATGGTCCTTCCACAGCGCCTCGGCGAGCCGGGTGCGCACCACGCCGGGGCAGATCGCGTTGACCCGAACCCGCGGTGAAAGTTCCAGCGCCAGTTGCTTGGTGAGGTGGATCAGAGCGGCCTTCGTCGTGTTGTACATGCCCATGTTCGGTGACTGATGCATGCCGCCGATGGATGCGGTGTTGACCACGGCGCCGCCGTGGTCGGCCATCCATCCCTTGACCGCGAGCGAGGTCCATAGCAGGGGTGCCCACAAGTTGACCTCAAAGGTTTTGGCGAAACGAGCGTGGTCTTGTTCGATCAGCGGGCCGTATGCCGGGTTGGTGCCGGCGTTGTTCACCAGGATGTCGATGCTGCCGAAACGGTCGAGTGTCAGGTCGACGCAGCGCCTAGCGGCGTCTTCGTCGACAGCGTGGGCCGCCACACCGATGGCGCCACCGCCGACTTGCTCCGCCGCCGCGTCCGCGCTCTCCTGTTTGCGCGAGGTGAGCACAACGTTCGCGCCGGCCTCCGCCAGTTGCTGCGCGACCGCCAGCCCGATCCCCCGCGAGGCCCCGGTAATGATCGCAGTGCGGCCGCTCAGGTCCGGTGACATTTCAGCTCACCTTCGCGACGTTGACGGCGGCAGGCTTGCCGGAGTACTTGCGCAGTTCCCGCCGCGCGATGGCGCGCTTGTGCACCTCGTCGGGGCCGTCGGCAAGGCGCAGCGTGCGCAGATGCGCCCAGGCCAGGGCAAGCGGGAAGTCGTCGGTCACCCCGCCGCCGCCGTGCACCTGAATCGCCCGGTCGACGATCTTCAGCGCCACGTTCGGAGCCGCCACCTTGATCGCCGCGATCTCCGTTTGCGCTGCCTTGTTGCCGACCGTGTCCATCAGGTAGGCAGCCTTGAGCGTGAGCAGCCGGATCATCTCGATATCGATGCGTGCTTCGGCGATCCAGTCTTGGATGTTGGCGTTCTCGCTGATCGGTTTGCCGAAGGTGACGCGGGACTGCGCCCGCTTGCACAGCAATTCCAGAGCCCGCTCGGCCATGCCGATTGCGCGCATGCAGTGATGGATCCGGCCCGGTCCGAGGCGTGCCTGGCTGATTGCGAACCCCTCGCCTTCGCCCTTGAGCACGTCCTTGAGTGGCACCCGCACGTCATTGAAGTCGATTTCGGCGTGGCCCTCACGGTCCTGATACCCGAATACCGGCAACCCGCGCATGACGGTGACACCTGGAGCGTCGATGGGGACCACCACCATCGACTGCTGCCGGTGGGGGGCGGCCGTCGGGTCCGTCTTACCCATCACAATAAGCACCTTACAGTTCTGGTGTAAGGCGTTGGAAGCGAACCACTTTCGTCCGTTGAGGACGTACTGGTCGCCGTCGCGCACCATAGACAGCTGAACATTGGTGGCGTCTGAGCTGGCGACCTGCGGTTCGGTCATCGCGAACGCGGAGGCCATGGTGCCGTCCAGCAGCGGCTTGAGGTACTTCTCCTTGTGCTCATCGGTGCCGAACAGCGTCAGCACCTCCATGTTGCCGGTGTCCGGCGCGTTACAGTTGCACGCCTCGGAGGCGAGGTGGCTGCGGCCCATGATTTCGGCGAGCGGTGCGTACTCCAGATTGGTAAGCCCGGGCCCCCACTCGGGGTGCGGGTGGAAGAGGTTCCAGAGTCCCCGTCGACGCGCCTCCGCCTTGAGTTCCTCGAGGATCGGCGGCTGGAAGTGCGGGTCGCCGGATTCGCGCATCTGTTCGTCGTAGACGGGCTCGGCGGGGTAGATGTGCGACTCCATGAACTCCAGCAGATCCGCCTGGTATTTCTTGGCGCGATCGGACATTTCGAACACGGACATACGAACTCCTTACGGTACTCGGCAAAATCAGGGGGTCTAAGACGAATCTGACGGATCCACGTAGAGCAGGCCCCGCTGGTAACGGCGCATGCCCCGCAGCCAACGGTCGTAGTCGGTCGCCTTCTGGCGATACATGTCAATCACGCCGGGATGCGGAAGGATCAGGAACCGCTCGTCCTCAATTGCATCAAGGACGATGTCGGCGACCGCGGTTGGCTCCAGCACATCACCGGCGGCGGTGACCGCCCGGGTGGCGAGGCTGCCCAGCACGCTGCCGGTCTCCTCGCCGGTATACAGCAGCTTGGTGTTCACCCCCATCGGGCACAGGCAGCTCACCCTCACCCCTTGGTCGCCGTAGGTGATGTTCAGCCACTCGGCGAAGCCGACAGCGGCGTGCTTGGTGACTGAGTAGGTGGCGGAGCCGAGCTGGGTGAGCAGTCCCGCCGCCGAGGCGGTACTCACGAAGTAACCTTCGCCGCGCTCAACCCATTTGGGCACCAGCAGTTGCGCGGCGCGCAGGTGAGCCCGCAGGTTGACATCGATGGACTGGTCCCACTCGCGCTCGCTGATGTCGAGTCCCGCGACGCCGGTGATACCCGCGTTCGCGAAATACAGGTCGACCGGGCCGAATTCGCTGTCCGCAAGATCGATCAGCCGTTGGATCTGGGCGGTGTCGGATACGTCGCCGCCGGCACTGACCGCCGTGCCGGGCCAGTCGGCGTTGACACTTTCCGCCACTGCCCGCGCGGCGTCCGTGTCCAGGTCGGCGACGACCACCCGGGCACCCTGCGCCGCCAGTTTCGCGGCGATTGCACCGCCGATGCCGCCTCCGCCGCCGGTGACAATCGCGACTTTCTGGGCAACCTTCACAACCGAATCCTCATACTCGTGGGCAACGTCAACGGCCGGGATGAACGTCTTCCGGCCGCTTGAACCTTAGTTGAATCCGGACTCAAATTCAACCTCGACCTAGGCGATCAACGGTGGCCGGGAAACCGCAGGGCGTTCGCCCACAGCCGGGTCAGGGTGGCCACCAGTAGCTCGAACTCGGCCGGCTCGCCGTCAGCGTCCTCGCTCTCGCCTAGCGTGAACACGCTGTACGCGGCCCGGCTGACCATGCCCGACAGCGCGCTCGAGGCGAGCAACGGATCGACCTCGCGGTCAGCGATCCCGCGCTCCTGCAGATCGGCGATCCCGCGGGCGTTGCGCTGGATGAAGGCTTCCGCACGGCGCCTGCGGAACATGCGGAACTCCGGATCCACCTGCGCGACCTGTTCGAGCAGCCCCATCAGCTTGGCATTTCGTCGATATGCCTCGAGATATGCCCGGTTGCTGGCCTCCAGCACCGCATACGGATCGTCCTCGGCGGCCACCCGACCCATGCCCGGATGCATCATGTCCCGCTGCGCCTCCTCGAGGACGGCAGCAAAGATCTCCGCCTTGTTGGCGAAGTAGGTGTAAAACGAGCCGGTCGCGCACTTGGCCGCCTTGGTGATGTCGGTGAGCTTGCAGTCGACGTAGCCGTCCCGCTCGAACACTTTCCGCGCAGCGGCGATCAACGCGGCCCGGGTCCGGGCTCCGCGCACCGTCGCCGGCCGTTGGCGCGACGGCGCTGCGGGCTCGATCGACGGCACACTCTCGTGCACATCGAAAGCAGTCGCATCCACCCGGTCATCATACCTGAATCCGACCTCAGATTCGGTGCAAAGGTTCGAGTAGTTCAGCTCGGTTCAGCCGCGCAACAGCAGCCGGGTGATCCAGGCGCGCGAGTCGGCCGGGTCGATCACGTCGTCGAGCTCGAAGGTGGTGGCGGACGTGAGCGCCTTCAGCTGCCAAGATCGGTCAGTTAGCGGCCGACCGGGTGTAACGTCCGCCGATATGACGACGCCCGACTACGTCGCATCTCTAGCCGAGGGGTTTTCCGGCCAGATCGTGACCCCGGCAGACCGGGGCTTCGACGCCGTGCGCAAGATCCACAACGGCCTGATCGACAAGCGGCCCGCGCTCATCGCGCGGTGCTTGAACACCGCCGACGTGATTGACGCCGTCACTACAGCCAGGGACATCGGGCTCGAGGTATCGGTCCGCGGCGGCGGGCACAATGTCGCCGGCAAGGCGGTCACCGAGGGCGGGCTGATGATTGACCTTTCGCTGATGAAGGCGATCCATGTCGATTCGGCCCGACGCACCGTCCGCGCCCAGGGCGGCGTCACGATCCGGGAGCTGGACCGCACGACCGGTGTGTTCGGCCTCGCGACCGCGAGTGGTGTGGTGTCGAGCACCGGAATCGCCGGGCTCATACTCGGAGGCGGCCTGGGCTGGCTGATGGGACGCTACGGCATGGCGATCGACAACCTCCTTGCTACGGAGGTTGTGCTCGCGTCCGGGGAGGTCGTGACGGCCAGCGACCACGACAACCCAGATCTGTTCTGGGCGATCCGTGGAGGCGGCGGCAACTTCGGTGTGGTCACCTCGTTCGAGCTGCAGGCGCACCCGGTAGAGAGCGTCCTCAGCGGGCCAGCGTTGTATGTCCTCGACGCGGCGCCCTCGCTGCTTTCGTTTTATCGCGACTTCTGCGCCGACTTGCCTGACGAGCTCGGGACCCAGGCCGCTTTCCTGCACGCGCCCGACGGCTCTGGCACGAAGCTCTGCGGGGTCGCTATCTGCCACTGCGGAACGGACCCCGATCAGGCCGAGGCCGACGTCGGAGCGCTGCGCGGGTTTGGATCCCCCGCCGCAGACATGATTCAGCGGGTGCCTTACCCGGTCGCGAACACCCGCGTTGACTGGCTCTTCAACCCAGGAACGCTCAACTACTGGAAGTCGGCGTTCTTCACCGAACTCACAGACGCGGCTATTACAGCCCTCGTCCAGGCGTTCGAACGGGCGCCGACTGAGTTGTGCGCCTTAATCATCGAGAACTTCCACGGCGCAGCGACCCGGATCGATCCGAGCAGCACCGCCTACCCGCACCGCGAGCCTGGGCACAACCTGCTGCTCATCTCCCAATGGAGCGACCCAGCGGACACTGACGCAGGCATCGCGTGGGCGCGGGCAACCTTCGAGGCGCTCGCGCCGCACATGGCGGACCGCTCTTACAGCAACTACCTGCCCGCCGACGACCACGGCTGCGTCCGACAAGCGTACGGCGTCAACTATGAGCGGCTCGTCGAACTCAAGCGACGCTACGACCCGGACAATTTCTTTCGCCTCAACCAGAACATCGACCCCTCCTAAGCCCGGGAGACAGCCACATCCGTCGCGCGTCGCGCGATCACCGTGCGTAAGGGAAAGACGAGCAGCCGGAAGCTAATTCCCCGAGGCCGCCGCCGGCGCCGCAAGCAGGGTCGCCGCCGGTCGCGACACCCTGGACCCGTTACATAAAGCCGGGAACGCCGCGGGCGTGGTGCGCGCGACTACCGGGACAGCCGGGTGATCCAGGCCCGCGAGTCGGCCGGGTCGATCACGTCGTCGAGCTCGAAGGTGGTGGCGGACGTGAGCGCCTTGCCATGCTGGTAGGCCGCCTCGACCAATTTGTCGAACAGGTTCTGGCGTTCGGTCGGATCGGTGACGGCAGCCAGCTCCTTGCTGAATCCCAGTCGCACAGCACCTTCCAGGCCCATCCCGCCGATCTCCCCGGTCGGCCAGGCGACCGTGAACTCCGGGGCGTGCAACGAGCCGCCGGCCATGGCCATCGCCCCCAGCCCGTAACCCTTGCGCAGGATGATCATCCCGAACGGCACCGTCAGCCGAGCGCCGACGATGAACAGCCGGCTCATCCGCCGGACCGCGCCGTGCACTTCGGCGTCCGGGCCGACCATGAACCCCGGCGTGTCACACAGCGAAATGATCGGCAGCCCAAACGATTCGCACAACATGAGGAAGTCGCCGATCTTATCCGCGGCCTCGGCGTCGATGGCCCCGCCGAGATGATGACTGCTGTTGGCCAGCAATCCGAACGCCGCGCCTTCGACGCGGACGAGCGCGGTGACCACTCCGAC
>NZ_JBAPPI010000877.1:0-1574 GCF_049280035.1 Mycobacterium sp.
CGCCCCACAGTCGTTGGCTCGTACATGAGTCTTTGCCCCCAAGTTAAGAGCCCTCGACTGGGGGCAGCATATAACAACAAGCGGCGTTAGTTAAGCTTTTTTCTAATATAAATCTCAGGCGAAGTTACGTCGTCGTTAAGCCTGCTCTTAGGCGCCGTTCGAGCAGCAGAATCGAACCTCTGAGCTCGCGTTGGACGGCTGCGCTGGCTGCCTCGCGGCCACCCAGGCCGGCGCATCTAAGGGTAAAGCAGGAGGTCAGCGGGCCGCGCGCTCTACGGTTCGGCGCAAGGGGCGGCGGCGGACCCGCAGCGCCAACTGGCGTCCACCATTCAGAACAAACTTCCGAAAAATTGGATTTCAGGTCCAAATGTTCGAACGTGTATTGGAAGAACCCTGAGTTTGGGAGTCGGCCTATAACGCTGGTTTGCAGCCAAAACAAGATTATTGGTCGAATGTCAAATAGGCCGCCTTTATGCACGGGGCGGTGCATTTCCTGCGGGTCGGTCGTCCGATGGGTACGACTTCGTGGCCGGAGCCGATGCACTCGGTGGCGGTAGATTAGTAGCGCCATGACGCGCCCTGACGAGTTGACCGAACTGCGGGTCTCAGATGCCGACCGCAACGGCACGCTGCGCCGGCTGCACAATGCGGTTGCGCTCGGGCTGATCGACATCAGCGAGTTCGAGGAACGCTCCTCGCATGTGTCCTACGCGCGGACCCGCAATGAGCTGGACAGCCTCGTCGGTGATCTCCCGGGCCCGGGGGCCATCGTCACATCTGCGGCCGACCGGGTGGAGCTACGGGGCTGGGCCGGGTCGCTCAAGCGTCACGGCGAGTGGACCGTGCCGAGTCGGCTGGCGCTGGTGCGCCGGATGGGCTCGGTCGAGCTGGACCTGGTCAAGGCGCGATTCGCCGGGCCGGTCGTCGTCATCGAGCTGGACATGAGGTTCGGCTCGGTGGAGATCCGGTTGCCCGACGGCGCCAGCGCCTCGATCGACGACGTTGCGGTGTACGGCGGCAGCGCCAGCGACCGCCGAAAGACCCCGCCGGGCGAGGGCACCCCGCATGTGGTGCTGACCGGTCGGGTGGTGTGCGGCTCGGTGAAAATCAAAGGACCGCGCCGGTCGTTGCTGCGTCGGCGCCGGCCTGGTTGAGACCAGATACGCTGGCGGTATGCCTGTTCGTCCTGTTCGTTCTGAGCTGATTGCTGGCGCAGTGTCGGCGACACTGCCGGTGCCCAAGTCGATCCCGCGTCCGGAGTATGTCGGCAAGCCGACAGCGCGTGAGGGCACCGAGCCGTGGGTGCAAACACCTGAAGTGATCGAGAAGATGCGGGTGGCCGGCCTGATTGCGGCCGGCGCGCTCGCGGAGGCGGGCAAGGCGGTCGCGCCCGGCGTGACGACCGACGCGCTGGACCGCGTCGCCCACGACTACATGGTCGACCACGGCGCCTATCCGTCGACACTGGGCTACAGGGGTTTCCCCAAGTCATGCTGTACATCGCTGAACGAGGTCATCTGCCACGGCATCCCCGACTCGACGGTGATCGAAGACGGCGACATCGTCAACATCGA
>NZ_JBAPPI010000878.1:0-1666 GCF_049280035.1 Mycobacterium sp.
GGCCAACTTCGCCGGTGAGCGGGTGCTGAAACGCACTGCGGCAGAGACGATTATCCAGACCATTGTCGACGCCCGACAGGACAACGAAGAGGAAGGCAGCCTGTTCAACCGCGGTACCCAGGTCAAGATGTTCGAGGACCGCGAAGAGTACATCATCGCTTCGGTGGCGCGGCGGCTACAGGGCAAATCCAAAGAGATGTCGGCATTCGATGCGTTCAACGCCGTACAGGATCACGTGCTGCATGCCGCGCAGGCCCATATCGATCGGGTGGTGCTGGAGGCGTTCGTCGCCGGGATCGACCCGTGTGAGGACGACGAGGCCCGCGAGGTGCTCGGCCTGGTGTGTGACCTGTACGCATTGTCGGTGATCGAAGACGATAAAGCGTGGTTCGTCGAGCACCGGTACCTGTCCACCGAGCGCGCCAAAGCGGTCACTCGCGGTATCAACGACCGGTGCCGGTTGCTGCGGCCCTACGCCGAGACATTGGTCGACGGATTCGGCATCCCCGAGCCGTGCCGGTACGCCGAGATGCTGCATCCGGAAAATCTGCCAGGCTGAAGCCACTGCGGAACGCCGGCAGCGTTTAGATCACTGCAAAGAAAAGGCTTCCCGGATCGGTTGACATGATGAATGCTTGTTCGCGAGTTGCGCAAGCCCAAGGCGAAGGGTTAGTTAGTCACATGAATCCAAATCCGGACTACGACGCCAGCGACGAGCTGGAGTACGGCATCGCCGCCTACGCTTGGCTGCTCAGGGGTGTGTACCCGCCGCCCTCATATGCACCGGACTTGGGTCCCGCCGGCGGGTAGTGCCACTCACTGTGGCGGCACGTAGTTAGCCGCCGAGTTGCGCAGCTGCCAGAGTTGAGCTGGGCAGAAGATATTGACCGAATATGAGACGAGATAGTTAGCCGCGTACTCGTCGTTGGGCCTTACGTCGTTCTTCACGTCATTCATCACCTGGCCGTAGCTGGCGCCGCTGCTGACCTTGTCGCAGATCCCATGGGCATAGCCAATGGCGTCGCCCGCGTTCGCAAAGCTGTACTGCCGCCGCACGGTGATGTCGTACAGATATTCAATCTCGGGGGCCGGGACGGCGTGCGCCCACGGGGGCGGCGCCAACACTCCGCCGCTGAATGTCACGGCAACAACAAAGGCACCAAGCGACGCAGCGCGCCGCACAGCTGACGCCCCGTTCACCGGAATATTGTTTTTTCGCAACGGAGTCCCTCTGTCCCGTGGATATGTCGGAGTTTTATCGCGCCCGGTCAACGCGGCTGCCCGTAAACCGCGACGAGCACACTGCGGTCGAAGCTGTTCTCCGACCACACACCGATCTGAGTGTTGGTGCAGTTGGACATGATCGCGTAGTAGTCGGGGCGGTAGAACCAATTGCCCATGACGTCAAGGTCATTGATTGCCAGCGACTGGTTGATGGCCACCGTCTCAGCGACCGTGCCGTTGTAACCCACGCCTCGGGCCCGGTCCTGTACCGTCGACCCGTCCGAGCCAATATCACCGTCGAGGTTCCGGTTGTTGAGCACATCGACCGTGTGCTGCTGCGCGGCGGACACCAGCTGCGGGTTGATGTGCAGGTCGGTCGTGCAGCCGGCCTTCTTCTTGATCGTGTCGACGTTCACCACGATGCCGTTGTTGAGCCGCGCGT
>NZ_JBAPPI010000879.1:0-6194 GCF_049280035.1 Mycobacterium sp.
TCGATTCGACATCGCACGCTTCGGCATGGAGCGGTTTTCGGCGACACCACGGCAGGCCGATCTGATGATCGTCGCCGGCCGGGTCAGCCAGAAGATGGCACCGGTGCTGCGTCAGATCTACGACCAGATGGCCGAACCCAAATGGGTGCTGGCCATGGGCGTCTGCGCGTCGTCGGGCGGGATGTTCAACAACTACGCGATCGTCCAGGGCGTGGACCACGTCGTGCCGGTAGATATCTACTTGCCCGGCTGCCCGCCCCGTCCGGAGATGCTGTTGTACGCAATCCTCAAGCTGCACGACAAAATTCAGGAGATGCCGTTGGGCGTCAACCGCCAGCAGGCCATCGCCGAAGCCGAGCAAGCCGCGCTGGCCGTCAGGCCGACGATCGAGATGCGCGGACTGTTGCGATGAGCTCACCGCAACACGACCCTAAGCGGGCGGCTAGCGAGGTAGGCGGAGCTCCCGTGCCCGGCGAGCAATCCGACAAAGAGGTGATCGACGTTCGCCGAGGCATGTTCGGCGTCCACGGCACCGGCGACACATCGGGCTACGGACGACTGGTTCGCCAGGTCACGATCGACGACGGAAGTCCGCGCCCCTACGGCGGCTACTTCGACGAGGTGGTCGACCGGCTGGCCGAGGCGTTGAAAGCCGACGAGGACGTCGAATTCGCCGACGCCGTCGAGAAAGTCGTCGTCTTCCGCGACGAGCTGACGCTGCACGTGCGTCGCGAGCTTCTGCCGCAAGTCGCGCGCCGGCTCCGTGACGACCCGCAGTTGCGCTTCGAGTTGTGCCTGGGTGTCAACGGTGTGCACTACCCGCACGAAACCGGAGCCGAACTGCACGCGGTGTATCCGCTGAGCTCGATCACCCACGGACGTCGCGTTCGGCTGGAAGTGGCTGCGCCGGACGGCGACCCGCACATCCCCTCGTTGTTCGCGATCTACCCGACCAACGACTGGCACGAACGCGAAACCTACGACTTCTTCGGCATCATCTTCGACGGCCACCCCTCGCTGACCCGGATCGAGATGCCCGACGACTGGCAGGGACATCCACAGCGCAAGGACTATCCGCTCGGCGGCGTCCCGGTGGAATACAAGGGCGCGACGATTCCCCCGCCCGACGAGCGGAGGTCCTACAACTGATGAGCGAGACCACCACCCCCAACGGCGCGGGCAGCGGCGGAGAAACCCTGGTGGCCGTCGTGGGCCAGGATTGGAACCAGATCGTCGAGGCCGCCCGCAAAGGCGAACCCGGTGAACGGATCGTCGTCAACATGGGACCCCAGCACCCGTCCACCCACGGCGTCCTGCGGCTGATCCTGGAGATCGAAGGCGAGACGGTCACCGACGCTCGGTGCGGAATCGGCTACCTGCACACCGGAATCGAGAAGAATCTCGAGTACCGGTACTGGACGCAGGGTGTGACGTTCGTGACCCGAATGGATTACCTGGCACCATTTTTCAACGAAACCGCCTTCTGCCTGGGCGTTGAGAAACTGCTGGGCATCACCGACGAGATCCCCGAACGGGTCAACGTCATCCGGGTGATGATGATGGAGCTCAACCGGATCTCCTCGCACCTGGTCGCTTTGGCGACCGGCGGTATGGAACTGGGCGCGATGACGCCGATGTTTACCGGATTCAAGGGCCGCGAGATCGTCCTTACGCTGTTCGAGTCGATCACCGGGCTGCGGATGAACAGCGCCTACATCCGGCCCGGGGGTGTCGCGCAGGATCTGCCACCCGACGCGAAGACCGAGATCGCCGAAGCCCTCAAGCCGTTGAAGGTCGCGCTGCGCGAAATGGGAGACCTGCTCAACGAGAGCGCCATCTGGAAGGCGCGCACCAAGGACGTCGGCTACTTGGACCTGACCGGCTGCATGGCGCTGGGAGTGACCGGGCCGTGTCTGCGAGCCACCGGGCTGCCTCTCGACCTGCGCCGCACCGAACCCTACTGCGGATACGAGAACTACGAGTTTGACGTGATCACGGACGACGGTTGTGATTCCTACGGCCGCTACATCATTCGCGTCAAGGAGATGTGGGAGTCCGTGAAGATCGTCGAACAGTGCCTGGACAAGTTGCGGCCCGGCCCCACCATGGTGGAGGACCGCAAGATCGCCTGGCCGGCCGATTTGACGGTCGGCCCGGACGGGCTGGGCAACTCGCCGGAGCACATCGCCAAGATCATGAGCGGCTCGATGGAATCGCTGATTCACCATTTCAAACTGGTCACCGAGGGCATCCGGGTACCGGCCGGGCAGGTCTACGTCGCCGTCGAATCGCCGCGCGGCGAGTTGGGCGTGCACATGGTCAGCGACGGCGGCACCCGGCCGTACCGGGTGCACTACCGGGACCCGTCGTTCACCAACCTGCAGGCCGTAGCCGCGATGTGTGAGGGCGGCATGGTCGCCGACGTGATCACCTCGGTGGCCAGCATCGACCCGGTCATGGGTGGGGTGGACCGATGACCGCAGCCCAGACTCCCGGCGCCGGCAGCAACGGCGAGCGGGTGTTCATCCGGCTCGGGCCGCCGCCCGAGGAGCCCGGCCAGTTCGTCACCGACGGTGCACCGGAGGCGTACACCGCCGACGTGCAGGCGCGGTTGGAGGTCGACGCCAAGGAGATCATCGGCCGATACCCCAATCCCCGCTCCGCGCTGCTGCCGTTGCTGCACCTGGTCCAGTCCGAGGACGGCTACGTGACACCGGCCGGTGTGGAGTTCTGCGGCGAGCAACTCGGGCTGACCGGCGCCGAAGTCGCCGCTGTCGCAAGCTTTTACACCATGTACCGTCGCGGACCCACCGGCGAATACCTGGTCGGTGTGTGCACCAACACGCTGTGCGCGGTCATGGGTGGCGACGCGATCTTCGACTCACTCAAGGGGCATCTCGGCATCGGCAACGACGAGACGACGTCGGACGGATCGGTCACCCTGCAACACATCGAATGCAATGCGGCGTGCGACTTCGCGCCGGTGGTGATGGTCAACTGGGAGTTCTACGACAACCAGACTTGCGCGTCGGCCCGCAAGCTGGTCGACGGACTGCGAGCCGGGAAACCCCCGGCGCCGACGCGCGGCGCCCCGTTGTGCAAGTTCAAAGAAACCGAGCGGATCCTGGCCGGTTTTCCCGACCCACGTCCCGACGAAGGCCAGGGCGGTGCCGGCGGGGCCACCTTGGCCGGGCTGCGGATTGCCAAGGAACGCAACATGACCGCACCCCAGGCCGACAATGCAGGGGAAGGTCAGTAATGGGGCCGCAAACACCGTTGGCTCCGGTGCTGAGCCGCTACTGGGACGACCCGGAGTCGTGGACTCTTGACACCTATCGCCGCAACGACGGCTACCAGGCTTTGCAAAAAGCCCTGAAGATGAAGCCGGACGACGTGATCACCGCCGTCAAGGACTCCGGGCTACGCGGCCGCGGTGGAGCGGGTTTCGCGACCGGGACCAAGTGGTCGTTCATCCCGCAAGGCGACAGCGGTCCGGCCGCCAAGCCGCACTACCTGGTGGTCAACGCCGACGAGTCGGAACCCGGTACGTGCAAAGACATTCCGCTGATGCTGGCCACTCCGCACGTCCTGGTCGAAGGTGTGATCATCGCGTCATACGCGATCCGGGCCAGCCACGCGTTCATCTACGTCCGCGGTGAGGTGTTGCCGGTGCTGCGGCGCCTGCAGAACGCCGTCGCCGAGGCCTATGCCGCAGGTTTCCTGGGCCGCGACATCGCGGGCTCCGGCTATGACCTCGAGCTGGTGGTGCACGCCGGCGCCGGCGCCTACATCTGCGGCGAAGAGACGGCGCTCCTCGATTCGTTGGAGGGCCGCCGCGGCCAGCCGCGGCTACGTCCGCCGTTCCCTGCGGTTGCCGGGCTCTACGGCTGCCCAACGGTGATCAACAATGTCGAGACCATCGCCAGCGTTCCGCCGATCATCCTCAACGGCGTCGACTGGTTCCGGTCGATGGGCACCGAGAAATCGCCTGGCTTCACGCTGTATTCGCTGTCCGGGCACGTGACACGACCGGGTCAATACGAAGCACCGCTGGGCATCACGCTGCGCGAATTGCTCGACTATGCCGGTGGGGTGCGGGCCGGGCACCAGCTGAAGTTCTGGACGCCAGGCGGGTCGTCCACTCCGCTGCTCACCGATGAGCACCTTGACGTGCCACTGGATTACGAAGGCGTCGGAGCAGCCGGCTCAATGCTCGGCACCAAAGCGTTGGAGATCTTTGACGAGACGACGTGTGTGGTGCGCGCCGTCGGGCGCTGGACCGATTTCTACAAGCACGAATCGTGCGGCAAGTGCACGCCGTGCCGAGAAGGCACGTTCTGGCTCAGCCAGATCTACGAGCGGCTGGAAACCGGTCACGGCACCCCGGAGGATCTCGACAAGCTGCTCGACATCTCCGACGCCATTCTCGGTAAGTCGTTCTGCGCGTTGGGCGATGGCGCGGCAAGCCCGGTCGCTTCGTCGATCAAATTCTTCCGCGACGAATACGTCGCGCACGTCGAGGGCCGCGGCTGTCCGTTCGACCCCGAGCTGTCCATGCTCGCGCCGAACGGAGACCACGCGTGACCCGCGCCGGCGACGATGCAGTGGGGGCACCCCCAGCCGCGCAGCGGCGAGGGGGACGAAGCGATGAGGAGGAGCGGCGCTCATGACCCAGACCGCTGACACCGGGGAGAAGGTCACCCAACCCGAGTTGGTGACGCTGACCATCGACGGCACCGAAATCAGTGTTCCCAAAGGCACTTTGGTGATCCGGGCCGCGGAGCTCATCGGCGTGCAGATCCCCCGGTTCTGCGACCACCCGCTGCTGGATCCGGTCGGCGCGTGCCGCCAGTGCCTGGTGGAGATCGAGGGACAGCGGAAACCGATGGCGTCGTGCACGATTCCGGTGACCGATGACATGGTGGTGCGCACCCAGTTCAGCTCCGAAGCCGCCGACAAGGCCCAGCACGGGGTGATGGAGCTGCTGCTGATCAACCACCCGCTGGACTGCCCGATGTGCGACAAGGGCGGTGAGTGTCCGCTGCAGAACCAGGCGATGTCCAACGGACGCGCCGATTCCCGGTTCGAAGACGTCAAACGCACGTTCGCCAAGCCGATCAACATCTCGTCGCAGGTCCTGCTCGACCGCGAGCGCTGCATCTTGTGTGCGCGCTGCACCCGGTTCTCCGACCAGATCGCCGGCGACCCGTTCATCGAGATGCTCGAGCGTGGCGCGCTGCAACAGGTCGGGATCTACGCCAACGAGCCGTTCGAGTCGTACTTTTCCGGCAACGCCGTGCAGATCTGCCCGGTCGGCGCGCTGACCGGCACCGCCTACCGGTTTCGGGCCCGCCCCTATGATCTGGTCTCCAGCCCGAGTGTGTGCGAACACTGCGCGTCGGGGTGTGCACAGCGCACCGACCATCGCCGCAGCAAAGTGCTGCGCAGGCTGGCCGGCGACGAGCCCGAGGTCAACGAGGAGTGGAACTGCGACAAAGGGCGGTGGGCATTCACTTACGCCACCCAGCCAGATCGGATCACCACTCCCCTGGTGCGTGACGGCAGTGATCCCAGCGGCCCTTTGGTCGCTGCCTCGTGGCCGCACGCGGTGGCCGCCGCCGTGGAGGGGCTCACCTCGGCGACCGGCGGTACGGGTGTGCTGCTCGGCGGGCGGCTGACCCTCGAGGACGCCTACTCCTACTCGAAGTTCGCCCGAATCGCATTGGGCACCAACGATATCGACTTTCGCGCCCGTCCGCACTCCAGCGAGGAGACGCAATTTTTGGCGGCCCGCGTCGCCGGCAGGCCGCTCACCATCAGCTACTCCGATCTGGAGTCGGCGCCGGTGGTCCTGCTCGCCGGCTTCGAGCCCGAGGAAGAGTCGCCGATCGTATACCTTCGGTTGCGCAAGGCCGCCCGCAAACGCGGCCTGCCGGTGCACGCCATCGCCCCGTTCGCCAGCGACGGGTTGAAGAAGTTGTCCGGCAAGCTGATTCAGACCGTGCCCGGCGCGGAGGCCACAGTGTTGGACGGGCTGGCCAGCGGCGAACTCGGTGACCTGTTGTCGACACCCGGCGCGATCATCATCGTCGGCGAACGGCTGGCGAGCGTCTCCGGCGGATTGTCCGCCGCGGCCCGGCTCGCCGACACCACCGGGGCGCGACTGGCCTGGGTGCCTCGCCGCGCCGGAGAAC
>NZ_JBAPPI010000880.1:0-2477 GCF_049280035.1 Mycobacterium sp.
AACCCATGAAAATCACCGGAACCCTCGTCAAGCTCGGCATCATCTCCCTGGTGTTGCTGTTCTTCACTGCGTTGATCGTCGTGGTGTTCGGTCAGATGCGCTTCGACCGGACCAACAGCTACACCGCGGAGTTCAACAACGTCAGCGGCCTGCGCAACGGCCAGTTCGTCCGGGCCTCCGGGGTGGAGATCGGCAAGGTCAAAGACATCAAGCTGATCGAGGGCGGTCATCGGGTACGAGTGGACTTCGATGTCGACCACTCGATCCCGCTGTACCAGTCCACCACCGCGCAGGTCCGCTATCTCAACCTGATCGGTGACCGCTACCTCGAGCTCAAGCGCGGGGAGGGCGAGGGCGCCGACCAGAAGCTGCCGCCCGGCGGGTTCATCCCGCTGTCGCGCACTCAGCCGGCGCTGGATCTGGACGCGCTGATCGGTGGTTTCAAGCCGCTGTTTCGGGCGCTGGACCCGGAAAAGGTCAACAACATCGCGTCCGCGATCATCACCGTCTTCCAAGGGCAAGGCGGCACGATCAACGACATCCTTGACCAGACCGCACAACTGACCTCTCACATCGCTGAGCGTGACCAGGCGATCGGCGAGGTGGTCAAGAATCTCAACATCGTGCTGGACACCACGGTGAAGCACCGCGCGCAATTCGACGAGTCCGTCGACAATTTCGAGAAGCTGATCAGCGGACTGGACAAACATGCCGACCCGCTGGCGGCCGGCACCGCGAACATCAGCAACGCTGCCGGCACGGTGGCCGACCTGCTCGCCGATAACCGGACCTTGCTGCACAAGACGCTGAACTACCTGGAGCCGATCCAGCAAGCGGTCGTCGACCAGCGTGACCTGTACGACGATCAGATCAAGCGGACGCCGATCGGAATGAACATTGTGGGCAACGCCGTCGGCAACTACGGCGACTGGGTCAACTTCTACTTGTGCGATCTCACCCTGAAGACCAACGGACTGCAGGCCGGCGGCCCGGTCCGCACGGTCAGGGTCTGGTCGCAGCCGACAGGTAGGTGCACGCCGCAATGAGAACCCTGGAACCCGCCAACCGCCTGCGGATCGGCCTGATGGGCCTGGTCGTGACGGTGCTGGCCGTCGGTGTGGGGCAAACCTTCACCAGTGTCCCGATGTTGTTCGCTCAGCCCACCTACTACGGGCAGTTCACCGACACCGGCCAGCTGAACAAAGGTGACAAGGTCCGCATCGCCGGGGTGGACGTCGGCGAAGTCCGGGGCATCAAGATCGATGGCGACCACATCGTGATGAAGTTCTCCACCGGCAGCAACACCATCGGCACCGAGAGTCGGCTGGCCATCAAAACCGACACCATCCTGGGTAAGAAGGTGCTCGAGATCGAGCCGCGAGGCACCCAGACGTTGCGGCCCAATGGTGTGTTGCCGTTGGGGCAAAGCACCACTCCCTACCAGATTTACGACGCGTTCTTCGACGTCACCAAGGCCGCGGCCGGCTGGAACATCGACACCGTCAAACAGTCGCTGAATGTGTTGTCGCAGACCATCGATCAGACTTATCCGCATCTGAGTGCGGCCCTGGATGGCGTGGCGAAGTTCTCCGACACGATCGGCAAGCGCGACGAGCAGGTCACGCATCTGCTCGCGCAGGCGAACCAGATCGCCAGCATCTTGGGCGATCGAAGCCAACAGATCGACCGGCTGTTCGTCAACTCCAACGACTTGTTGGCTGCGTTCAACCAGCGCAGTCGGGCGATCAGCGCGCTGCTGAACAACGTGTCGGCTTTTTCGGCCCAGGTGGAAAACCTCATCAACGACAACCCGAATCTGAATCCGGTGCTGGAGCAGTTGCGCGCGCTCAGCGACGTGCTGGTGGCACGCAAGGATGACCTGGCTCAAAGCCTCAAGTATGTCGGCCAATTCGCCGCGTCACTCGGCGAAACCGTCTCCTCGGGACCGTATTTCAAGATCGTCCTGTCCAATCTGCTGCCGTACTGGATCATGCAGCCGTGGGTGGACGCCGCGTTTAAGAAGCGCGGTATCGACCCGGAGGACTTCTGGCGCAGTGCCGGGCTGCCGGCGTTCCGGTTCCCCGACCCGAACGGCACGCGATTCCCCAATGGTGCGCCGCCGCCGTCGCCGGCAACGTTGGAAGGTACCCCGGATCATCCGAACCCGGCAGTGGCGCCGGGGTCGCCGTGCTCGTACACGCCGACGCCGGAATTGTTGCCGCGGCCGGGCAACCCGATGCCGTGTGCAGGTATCGACCAAAACCTGGGGCCGTTCGGGCCGAATGGGCCGTACCCGGCCTTGCCTGATGTGGCCTCCTCGCCGCCGAACCCCAACGGGCTCCCCCCGACTCCCGGGATTCCGATCGCCGGCCGGCCGGGGCAGGTGCAGCCGGATCTGCCCGGCACGCCGGTGCCGATCGCGCCCGGACCGCCCGGCGGGCGGACCGAGCCGCTGGGACCGTTGCCGGGTCCCGCTC
>NZ_JBAPPI010000881.1:0-2798 GCF_049280035.1 Mycobacterium sp.
TGCCGTAAGTGGCCACTCGACATTAGCCAAGGCGGTCGGCCGCCGCGGCAATCCGCTCGTCGGTGGCGGTCAACGCGACCCGGACATGCCGGGCGCCGCGTGCGCCGTAGAACTCGCCGGGCGCCGCCAGGATGCCGCGCTGCGCCAGCCAGGTGACGGTGTCGCGGCATGCCTCACCGCGGGTAACCCATAGATAAAGCCCGGCCTCGGAGTGGTCGACGGCGAAACCGGCCGACCGGAACGCCGGAAGCAACACGTCGCGGCGTCGGCGGTAGCGGTCGCGCTGCTGGCGCTCGTGGGGATCGTCGTCCAGGGCGGCGACCATGGCCGCCTGCACCGGTGTCGGCACCATCATCCCGGCGTGTTTGCGCACCGCCAGCAGCTCGGCGACCACGGTTTGGTCCCCGGCGACGAAGCCGGCCCGGTAGCCGGCCAGCGAAGAGCTCTTGGACAGCGAGTGCACCGCCAGCAGGCCGGTGTGGTCGCCGTCGCACACCGCGGGATGCAGGACCGACAGCGGTTCGGCGTCCCAGCCCAGGCCCAGGTAGCACTCGTCGGACGCCACCACCCCGCCGCGCTCGCGGGCCCAGCCGACGACCTTGCGCAAATGGTCGACACCGAGGACCTGCCCGGTCGGATTGCTTGGCGAGTTCACATAGACCAACGCCGGCGCCTGCGGACCGAGCTGGGTCAGCGAATCGGCGTAGAGCACCCGAGTTCCAGCCAGTCGCGCGCCCACGTCGTAGGTGGGATAGGCCAACTCGGGCACCACGACCAGGTCATCGGCGCCCAAGGCCAGCAGCGTCGGCAGCCACGCGATGAGTTCCTTGGTGCCGATCACCGGCAGCACCGCCGCCTCGGTCAATGCGGTGACGCCGTAACGACGCTCTAGCGCGGCGACAGCCGACTGGCGAAACTCCGGGGTGCCCGCAGTGGTGGGGTAGCCGGGTGCGGCGCTGGCTGCGGCTAGCGCGTCGCGGATCACCGGCGCAACCGGATCGACAGGCGTGCCAACCGATAGGTCGACGATGCCGTCCGGGTGCGACGTGGCCAGCGCTGTCGCGTCAGCCAGGGTGTCCCAGGGGAACACAGGCAACCGAGCTGACACGGCCGACCGTCCCCCGCAAGCGGGAGGTGCCCCCAGTCGGCGGTTCACCAGGCTGCTCAGTCGCCCTCACCTTGGGGCGGCAGATCTTTGACGACCTGCGGGTCGTGCTCGGTCATGCCGACCTTGGCCGCGCCACCGGGCGATCCGAGTTCGGCGAAGAAGTCTGCGTTGATCTGCGTGTACTGATTCCACTGATCGGGCACGTCGTCTTCGTAGTAGATCGCCTCGACCGGGCAGACCGGCTCGCAGGCACCGCAGTCCACGCATTCGTCGGGGTGTATGTACAGCATCCGAGCCCCCTCGTAGATGCAGTCGACCGGGCATTCCTCGATACATGCCTTGTCCTTGATGTCGACGCAGGGTTCGGCGATCGTGTACGTCACGAAGGTCTCCTCCATGTGCTGCTCAATGTGGCTGTTCGCTTCACCGGGTTTCGCTTCCCGGCGATGCAGATCCGTTGATTACTGATACTAGACGTTGCATATACAAATCAAGCACCGGCCAGCTATGCGCGCTGGTGCAGTGCAACTAGTTGCATAGCATTGGCCGCTGTCCTTATGCTGCGCCCGTGGCTCTACCCCACGCGATCTTGGTGTCGTTGTGCGAGCAGTCCGGCTCCGGCTACGAACTGGCACACCGATTCGACCGTTCCATCGGCTACTTCTGGAGCGCCACCCATCAGCAGATCTACCGAACGCTGCGGGCGATGGAAGACGACGGCTGGGTCTCAGCGACGCTCGTCGTCCAGCGCGGCCGGCCGGACAAGAAGGTCTACACCGTCTCCGACGCCGGCCGCGCCGAACTGGCCCAATGGATAGCCGAGCCGCTAACCGGACGTGGCGGAGCGCTCAGCGACACCCGCACCCGCGATGTGGCCGTCAAACTACGCGGCGCCGCCTACGGCGACCCGGCTGCGCTGCGCACGCAGATTTGTGCGCTGCGCGCCGAGCGTGCCCGGCTGTTGGACACCTACCGCGGATTTGAGAAGAAACAGTTCCCCGACCCGTCGGCACTGCGCGGCAGCGGGCTACATCAATATTTGGTGCTGCGCGGCGGCATCCGCGCCGAGGAGAGCACGATCGACTGGCTCGACGAGGTGGCCGCAGCATTACAGGAGCCTGCATGACCTATCCAAACCTGTTGTCCCCGTTGGACCTCGGATTCACCACGCTGCGTAACAGGGTGATCATGGGTTCGATGCACACCGGTCTGGAGGACCGTGCATACCATGTCGACCGGCTGGCCGAGTATTTCGCCGAGCGCGCCCGCGGCGGTGTCGGACTGATCATCACCGGTGGCTACGCGCCGAACCGGACCGGTTGGTTGCTGCCGTTGGCCTCGGAGCTGGTTTCCTCCGCGCAGGCGCGCCGGCATCGTCGCATCACCAGCGCGGTCCACGACGCGAGTGGCAAGATTTTGCTGCAGATCTTGCACGCCGGACGTTATGCGTACCACCCGCTTTCGGTAAGCGCGTCGTCGATCAAGGCGCCGATCAACCCGTTTCGCCCGCGTCGGCTCTCGTCGCGCGGGGTGCACAGCACGATCGACGACTTCGTGCGCTGCGCGCAGCTCGCCCGCGAGGCCGGCTACGACGGCGTCGAAATCATGGGCAGCGAAGGGTATTTGATCAACCAATTCCTGGCGCCGGGTACCAACAAGCGCAACGACGCGTGGGGCGGCACACCGGAGA
>NZ_JBAPPI010000882.1:0-28279 GCF_049280035.1 Mycobacterium sp.
TGCATCATCTGCACCATCCGCCACACTGGTTAGCCCGATGTCGCGGCTTGGTCACAGAACCGGCTGGGTATGGTGACAGCCGTCACCCAGGCATCCACTGCCATCGACTCCAAAACTTCCAGGAGGCCCGCATGCCCGTCGTCGTTGTCGCCACCATGACTGTCAAACCCGAATCCGTCGACGCCGTCCGCGAGATCCTCACCGGCGCGGTCAAAGACGTACACGACGAGCCGGGTTGTCAGCTGTACTCCCTGCACGAATCCGGCGACACCTTCGTCTTCGTCGAGCAGTGGGCCGACGAAGAGGCGCTCAAGGCCCACAGCACCGCGCCGGCGATGGGCAAGATGTTCAGCGCGGCCGGCGAGCACCTCGCCGGAGCTCCGGACATCAAGATGTTGCAACCCGTTCCGGCAGGCGATCCCGGCAAGGGACAGTTGCGCCCCTGATGGTCCCGTCGCCCGAAGCGCCGTTAAAAGGAAAGGTTGCCTTCATTACCGGCGCGGCGCGCGGCCAGGGGCGCGCGCATGCGGTGCGGCTGGCCGCCGACGGCGCGAACATCATCGCGGTCGATTTGTGCGAGCAGATCGCCAGCGTCCGGTATCCACTCGCCACCCCCGATGATCTGGCCGCCACGGTCAAGCTGGTCGAGGACACCGGCTCGCGCATCCTCGCCAAACAAGGTGACGTACGCAACCGGGAATCGCTGTCTTCCGCCTTGCAAACGGGCCTGGACGAGTTTGGCCGCCTCGACATCGTCGTGGCCAACGCCGGGATTGCTCCGATGCAATCCGGTGACGACGGCTGGCGCGACGTCATTGACGTCAACCTCACCGGCGTCTACAACACCATCAAGGTCGCGATTCCGACGATGGTCGCCCAAGACACCGGCGGATCGATCGTGCTGATCAGTTCAGCTGCCGGGCTGGCCGGCGTAGGCAGCCCGGACGCCGGTTCGGTCGGCTATGCCGCCGCCAAGCACGGGGTGGTCGGGTTGATGCGGGTATATGCGAATCTACTTGCGGGACAGAGTATCCGGGTCAACTCGATCCATCCTTCCGGCGTCGAAACCCCGATGATCAACAACGAGTTCACCCGGGAGTGGCTGGCCAAGATGGCCGCTGCGACGGACACGCCGGGAGCCATGGGCAATGCCATGCCAGTGGAGGTCCTGCAAGCCGAAGACATCGCCAACGCGGTGGCATGGTTGGTGTCGGACCAAGCTCGCTACATCACCGGCGTCACCTTGCCGGTCGATGCCGGCTTTTTGAACAAGTAATCGCCATGCCACGGAATCCCGCGGCGCAGACCGCTTTTGGCCCGATGATATTGGCCGCCATGGAACAACGCGAACCAGCGGAGCGGCGGCTGGTGGACGACGACCTGGCGGCGCGGTTTCTGCCGGCGCCGACCCGGTGGCTGGTCACGGCGACACCACCAGAAATGATGCGACGTCTGATGATGTCCGCGATAGAGCGCAGCGGCCCGGGGCTGTGGGCCAATTTCGCCTGCCGCAAGCGCTATATCGCCGACAAGGTCACCGAAGCGCTCGACGACATCGACGCGGTGGTCGTCCTGGGCGCCGGATTGGACACCCTCGCTTACCGATTGGCGCGCAAAACCGACATCCCGATCTTCGAGGTCGACCAACCGGTCAACATCACGCGCAAAGCCGCCGCCGTGCGACGGGTGCTGGGTGAGCTGCCGAGCTCGGTTCGGTTGGTGCCGTTGGACTTTGAGCGCGACGACGTGCTCAGTGCGCTGGCCGAATTGGGCTACTGCAACAACTACCGCGCCTTTTTCATCTGGGAAGGCGTGACCCAGTACCTCACCGCCGACGCCGTCCACGCCACACTCGAAAGTCTGCGGCCAGCGGCGTCGGGCAGCCGGCTGGTGTTCACTTATGTGCGGCGCGATTTCATCGACGGCGTCAACCTCTATGGCGCGCAGCAGCTGTACCGCAGATTTCGGCAACGTCAGCAGCTGTGGCGCTTCGGTTTACAGCCCGACGAGGTTGCCTCGTTTTTGGATGGGCACGGTTGGCGGCTGGTGGAGCAGCTCGGACCCGAGCAGATCCTGCAACGTTACGTCGAGCCGACCGGTCGCAACCTGACCGCATCACAGGTCGAGTGGTCGGCCTACGCGAACAAGGCCTAGACACGCCGCGACGCCAGCATCCCCAGGTCAGCCCCATAACCGCGTCATACTCGACACGTGGCCAGCAACGAGGCTGCCCGCTCAGTCGGCTCCTCGGCACCGGTATCCCGGCGCCAGATTGCCGCGGCCTACCGTTTCCTGTCGCCGCACCAAGCTGCGGTCCTCGAGGCCATCGCCCACCACTTGATTCCCCGGCCGGAAGGCGGCGTGTGTGAGCTCGACCTTTCCGGGGCGCGCGTCGTCAGCTATGTAGACGGGCTGCTGTCGCGGTTCGACCCCCAGACCGTCGCGCGTCGCGTGCGGGTTGCCGACCTTCGCGATCAGTACACCAATGGCATCGCGTTGCTCGACCAGCTGGCTGGCGGCGACTTCACCGCGGTGCCGCGACTGCAACAAGACCTCATCGTGTCCCACGCTCAGGTCGCGCCCTTCGTCAGTGTGCTGTTCGATCACATCGTCGAGGCGATCTACGCTCCGCCGGAAGCGATTCGGCGCAACGCCGCGGACCACTACCACGAGACCGGATAGCCGGTCCGACACGCCGGACGCGTCCTTCCCCGGCGCGGTCCGCTATTCAGGTCATACTCTGCCCGTGGCCAGCGACGAGGCCGCCGAAGAACTCGGCTCGTCAGCGCCGGTGTCCCGGCGCACGGTGCTCGGCGGGCTGACCCTGATACCGGTGGCCGCCGTCCTGGGCGGCGTCCTTCCGGCCGCTTCCGCCGAGACGACGTACCGATACCTCTCAGCGCACCAGGCCGCGGTGCTCGACGCCGCCACCCGCCGCCTGATCCCCGGACCAGCAGACAACCCGCTGGAAACCAGCCCGGGGGCGCACGAAGCGAACGTGGTCAACTACCTGGACATCATGCTGTCGGCGTTCGCATTCTCGCCCCCGATGGTGCACGCAGGCGGGCCCTGGAGCAACCGCGCCGGCGGCTCCCAGGACTTCATGGCCGACTTCGTCCCGCTGGACCGCGCCCAGACCTACGCCTGGCAACAGCGGATCACCGACCTTCGCAGCCAGTACACCACCGGCATCGCGTTACTCGACCAGCTGGCCGGCGGCGACTTCACCTCGGCGTCGCAGGCCAAACAGGACAGCATCCTGACAACAGGTCAGGCCCTCTCATTCACCCAATTGTTGTTCGGTCACGCCATCGAGGGGATGTACTCCGTCCCGGAGTATGGCGGCAACGCGAACCTCGTTGGTTGGCAAGACATCCAGTGGCCGGGAGACATCCAGCCGCGGGGCTACACCGATGCCGAGGTCGAGGCGGCCCAGGGGGATGCGCTGGCCGCGAGCGGGATCATCGGTTTGCTGGTGCGCGGAGGGTGGGCGCAGGCCGTCGCCAAGATGGGCGGAAAAGGCGGCGTAAATGCCTAAGGCGATCATCGTCGGCTCGGGACCGGGCGGATCGGTGATGGCGTGGGAACTCGCCGAGGCCGGCTGGGACGTGGTGATCTTCGAGATGGGCCCTAACTACTACACGAATATCGAAGGGCAAGGGCCGTTCCCGACGGTGTTCTCCAACGACGAGCTCAAGGCGGTGTACCGCTACTTCGAGCAGCCGGACCCGCTGGCCTACCCGCGCACATTTCGCCAAACCGCCAGCCAAAACGCAGCGTCAACCTACGTCGGCGACGTCAACGACCTTCCTAATCAGGTCGGCGGCGCATTCCCGCACTCGGACGTGAAGGTCACCCGGATGTGGGACATCGACTTCAAGGGACTGTCGCTGCTCGGCCCCGTGCCCGGCGCGGACATGGCGGATTGGCCGTTCGAGTACAGCGAACTCGTGCCGTACTACGACGAGATCGAAACGTTGATCGGAGTTCAGGGCGATCTCGCGTCGATACCCGCTTTCGTACAGACGCATCAGCCGCAAACCAAGCCCTTCCCGATGCCGCCAGGGGCGCAGATGCGCTCGTCTACGCTCCTTGCTGCGGGGGCAAAACGCCTTGGGCTGCATCCGTTTCCGTTTCCGATGGCGGCCAATTCGGTCCCCTACAACGGCTCGCCGGCGTGCAACAACTGCGGGTTCTGCTCCGGGTATGGGTGCCCGATCTCCGCCAAGCCGGTCAACCTCATCCTGCTGCGGCGGGCGCTGCAGACCGGGCGGACGCAGTTGCGGCCACAGACGACCGTCACCCAGGTCAACTACGCCGGCCGGCGGGCCACCGGTGTCTCCTATCTCGACGCGCAGGGCAATCCCGGTGGGGAAAGCGCCGACGTGGTCGTGCTGGCTTGCTCGGCGATCTTGACGCCACGTCTGGCGTTGCTTTCCAACCTGCCGGATCCCTACGCCCGCATCGGCAAACGCATCATGTTTCAAAACTTCTACGACGGGTTCGCCATCTTCCTCAACCAGCGCGTGCACGCCTACCGCGGTCGTTCGAACACGCAGGTCGTGTTCGACTTCAACGATCCCAACTTCCCCGGGGCTAGGGCCTTTGCCCGGCTGGCCGGGCTGCCCTACATCCGTGCCGGCCTGTGCGAGCTCGGAGGGAGCCAGAACCCGATCGCGGAAGGCAAGTTCTACCAGGAGATCCTGGGCTTCCTGCCAGGTGTGCAGTTTTTTGGCCGCTCGTTCAAGGAGCTGATGCGCGCCTCGCTGCTGCGCGACCGGCTCGCCGGCGTGGATTGTTTCGGCACCGACATGCCGTACCTGACCAACAACGTCACGCTCGACCCGACGATCAAAGACCTCAACGGGCAGCCGGCGCCCCGGATCACCTACCAGATCGGCAAGTTCGAGAAGGCTTCGCAAGACTTCTTCGTGCCGCTGGTTTCCGCGATGTGCGGGGCATCCGGCGCACAGCTGTACGCCGCCATACCGCAGAGCACCGCAAATTCCCTGAGCGGCACCGCGCCACCGACCGGCCTGCACACCATGGGCGGGATGCAGATGGGCGTGAACCCGGCGACCAGCGTCGTCGATGGGAATGGACGAATGCACCAGATGGACAACGTGTTCTGCTCCGACGGCAGCGTGTTCACGACCTCCGGTGGCTCTAACCCCACCAACACGATCATGGCGGTGGCGCTGCGCACCGCACGCGGGATCACCGGCAGGCGATACCCCTCACCGGCCACCGCGGCGACGATGCAGAGCGGAGCGCGATGAGGAGGAGCCGCGCAATTTGGACATGCCGGTTACGCTCCTGTTGGGTAAACGGGTTAACTGCCTGAAGAGGGACCCATGTCGAACGGTCAACCGCTGGAAGAACTCCGCACCGACGGCTACGTCATCCTCCGCGATGTGCTTCGGGATCCGGTTCTCGACGAAGCGCGCAACGCGCTTCGTCCACTCTTGGATTGCCAAGCCTGGGGAAAGGGGGAGTTTTTCGGCAATCGGACCCGGCGTGTCCACAACGTTCTTGCCAAGACTCGCGCCATCGACCCTCTTGTCGCCCACCCAGCGGTCCTGGAACTCCTCCGGGGCACGCTGATTGCGCCTCAGGTTTCGATTGTCAACGCGATCGAGATCCACCCGGGCGAGACGGCTCAGTTTCTTCACCAGGACGACGTGGTGTTTCCGATCGCTCGTCCCCACCCGCCCCTGATCGTCAACACCATGTGGGCCCTAACCGAGTTCACGGCCGAGAATGGCGCGACCCGCCTGGTGCCGCGCAGTCAGGACGCGACCGAGTTGGACAAAGATCCATCGATCGTGACCGCGGAGATGGAACCCGGGTCGGTCCTCGTCTGGAATGGAGGGCTCTTCCACGGCGGGGGCGCCAACCACGCGCAACGACCTCGCCTCGGACTGAACGTGAACTACAACTGCCCCTGGCTTCGCCAGCAAGAGAACCAATATCTCGCAATCCCGAAGGAGGTTGCCGCGACCCTTTCCGACGAGTTTCTTCGTCTTCTGGGCTACGACACCCATATCGACATCTATGGCCTGGTTGACCACCGCCACCCGCTGAGCGCACTCGGTCGTAACGTGCCGTCAATCGCTTCGGGCGGGGGCGAAATTCTCGCCGACGTCACCACGGGTTCTGACGAAGCGGAAATCGACACGCCCTGACGATTGCGGCGCACCGCAGAAGCCATTTCGTCGATGTGCCAGCGGTGGTCGGCTCAGCTGCTTATCCTCATACGAGCCAGGTCACACTGGGTCGGAGTGGTGTCATGGGTTGTCGTCGTATCACGCTCACGACCGGCGTGGTTGCCGGTGGTCTGTTGGCCGCCGCGTTCCTTCCGGTGGGCTGGAGCTGGTTGGCCTTCGCCGACGACGCTTCCGACTCCTCCATTTTCGACCCACTCTTACAGGAGTTTTTTGGGTTCCAGCGCGACACGTCGCAGCCAACAACGGTCTATTCGGTATCTGGGGAACCGCCTATCTACCAGAGCATTCACCAGACCGAATTCTTCGGCACCGACCCCACGGCCACGCTTCCGGCCGGGTTGTTCCAGGTGGACAACGAGGTGATAACGGATCCGTTCGGACCTGCCAGCGCCGAACTGCTCGTCACCAGCTCCGCCGAAGGCACCAGCGCACCGCCGGTCGGATCGGTGTACGACGTGATCAACATCGGTAGCGGCTTTGAGAATTTCTACTCCGACATCGCGCCAACAACACCCGGCGGCCCGGACACGCTCTCAGATACCTTGGTGACGCCCTTCGCGAACATTCCCATCACGACCGACTTACACGCGTTCTTGGACCCCACGGATTCGTTCTTCCTCTACGGCCCCACGGATCCGTTGGCCGTCGCCTCCGTGAACGACATCAACAACGCGTCCTCATTTTTCGACCAATACTTCCAGGATTTCTTTGGGTTCGAGCAGAATGCGTCGCAGCCTTCAACGGTCACTGATATCGCTGCGATCCCGCCTATTTATCAGAGCGTTCACCAGACCGAATTCTTCGACACCGCCTCCACTGGCACGCTGCCGGCCGGGTGGTTCGAGGCTCAAAACAACGTTCTAGCAAATACGATGGGTCCCGATTTCTCCGAACTCCTCGTCACCAGCTCCGCGGAAGGCACAAGCGCCCCGCCGGTCGGATCGGTGTACGAGATTAACAACATGGCTGGCGGCTTTGAGAATATTTACTCCGACATCGCGCCAACAACGCCCGGCGGCCCGGACACGCTCTCAGATACCTTGGTGACGCCCTTCGGGAACATTCCCATCACGACCGACTTACACGCGTTCTTGGACCCCACGGATTCGTTCTTCCCCTACGGCCCCACGGATCCGTTGGCCGTCGCCTCCCCCGACGACACCACCGGCTTCAGTCCCACCCAACCCTTCGCTTTCTTCGGATTTGAGCAGGATGCGTCGGAACCGACAACGGTCACTGGGGTATCTGGGCTCACGGGGGTAGCTGGATTCCTGCCTTCTTATGACAGCGTTCACCTGAACGAATTCTTCGACACCGCCCGCACTAGCACGCTCCCGGCCGGGTTGTTCCAGGCTGACAGCAACGTCATAACGAATGCGACGGGTGGCGTTGCGAACTCCGAAATCCTCGTCACCAGCTCTGAGGAAGGCACCAGCGCCCCGCCGGTGGGATCGGTTTACGACGTGCTCAACATCGGCAGCGGCTTTGAGAACTTCTACTCCGACATCGCGCCGACGACGCCCAGCGGCGCGGACACGCTCGCAGATACCTTGGTGACGCCCTTCGGGGACATTCCCCTCTTGACCGACTTCCACTCGTTCTTAAGCCCGATGGATTTGTTCTACCCCTTCTGATCATTCACGGGGCGTCCAGTCGGTCCTGGAAACGTTGAGATTGCATCCAGGGTCGTGATTGACCGAAAATCATGACACCGCTTGCAATCTCAACTGCAACAGGTTAGACCTCGATGACGGTTGGCACGATCATCGGCTGCCGACGGTAGGTATCCCCCACCCACTTACCGACCGTGCGGCGGACCGCCTGCGCGATGCGGATCGGGTCGGTGACGTTCCCGGCCGCCAACGATTCCAGCTCTGCCTCGACCTTGCGGACGGCCGGCTCCAACGCCTTTGGATCTTCGGAGAAACCGCGCGAGTACAGATGCGGCGTGGCTGCCGGACGCCCGGTCCCGCGGCGCACGACCAGGGTCACCGCGACGAAACCCGATGACAGGATGAGCCGTTCGCCCAATGTGATATCACCGACGTCACCGGTGATGAGCCCGTCGACGAACATCTTGCCGACCGGAACCGCTCCGGCGATGCTGACGTTGCCGGCGATCATGTCGACGCTGACCCCGTTCTCCGCCAACACAATCGAGTCTTCTGGCACTCCGGTGCTGGCGGCAAGTTTGGCGTTCGCCCGCAGCATTCGCCAGGTGCCGTGCACCGGCATGACGTTGCGGGGCCGCACCCCGTTGTACAGAAACAGCAACTCGCCAGCATAGGCATGGCCCGAAACATGCACGCGGACTCGCTGATTGGTGACGACCCGGGCTCCAAGCTTGGCCAACGAATCGATGACGCCGTAGACGGCTTCCTCGTTGCCGGGGATCAGCGACGACGAAAGGATGATGAGGTCCTCGGCGGTGAGCGTTATGCTGCGATGCTCGCCGCGGGACATCCGCGACAGCGCCGACATCGGCTCGCCCTGAGTCCCGGTGGTAATAAGCACAATCTGCTCGGGTGGCATCATCTCGGCGGCGCCGATGTCAATCAGGTCGGATTCGGCGACCCGCAAAAAACCCAACTCTCGCGCGATACCCATGTTGCGCACCATCGACCGCCCGACGAACGACACCCGCCGGCCCAACGCCACTGCGGCATCGATGATCTGTTGCACCCGATCCACATTGGAGGCAAAGCACGCCACCAGGACACGCCCGTGAGCACCCCGGATCAGCCGGTGCAGCGTCGGCCCGACCTCACTTTCCGAGGGCCCCACGCCGGGGATCTCAGCGTTGGTCGAGTCGCATAACAACAAGTCCACGCCGTCGTCACCGAGCCGGGACATGCCCGGCAGGTCGGTCGGGCGTCCGTCCAGCGGCAGCTGGTCGAGCTTGATGTCGCCGGTGTGCAGGACTGTTCCCGCGCCCGTGCGCACCGCGATGGCCAACGCGTCGGGAATGGAGTGGTTGACGGCGAAGTATTCGCACTCGAACACCCCGTGGGTGCTGCGCTGCCCCTCTGCCACTTCGATCAGCACCGGTTTGAGCCGGTGCTCACGGCATTTCGCGGCGACCAGGGCCAGGGTGAACTTCGAGCCGACGACTGGGATGTCGGGACGCAGCTTGAGTAGGAACGGAATCGCGCCGATGTGGTCCTCGTGCGCGTGGGTCAGCACCAGCGCTTCGACGTCGTCGAGGCGGTCTTCGATGTGACGCAGATCGGGCAGGATCAGGTCGACGCCAGGCTCGTCGTGGGTGGGGAACATTACGCCGCAGTCGATGATCAACAACCGACCCAGATGCTCGAAAACCGTCATGTTGCGGCCGATTTCGCTGATCCCGCCCAACGCGGTGATCCGCAGACCCCCAGTGGGCAGCGGACCCGGCGGCCGAAGGTCTATGTCCACGTGTGGGCCACCCTCGGGCTCACCTGAGCACCGAAGCCGCACGCATGTCGGCCGCCAGTGCGTCGATCTGCTCGGCGGTCGCAGCCACCTGCGGCAGCCGCGGGTCGCCCACCTCAATGCCCTGTAGGCGCAATCCCGCCTTGGACATCGTCACCCCACCGAGTCGGCTCATCGCATCGCAGAGCGGGCTGATCGCAACGTTGATCTTGCGCGCAGTGGTGACATCTCCGGAGGCGAAGGCGGACAGCAAGTCTCGGAGCTGACTTGCCGCCAGGTGGGAGATCACGCTGATGAATCCGGTGGCGCCCATCGCCAGCCACGGCAGATTCAACGCGTCGTCGCCGGAGTAGTACACCAGACCGGTCTCCGCCATCAACTGCGCACCGGCATGCAGATCAGCCTTGGCGTCTTTGACCCCGACGATGTTCGGGTGCGCCGCCAGCGCACGCAGAGTCTCGGTCTCGATCGGTACCACGGAGCGCGGCGGGATGTCGTAGAGCAACACCGGCAGCGGGGTCGCGTCTGCGACTGCAGTGAAGTGAGCGATCAGCCCGGCCTGCGGCGGTCTCGAGTAGTACGGCGTCACCACCAGCAGTCCGTGCGCGCCCTCGGCGGCGCACGCCTTGGCCATCTGGATGCTGTGCGCGGTGTCGTAGGTGCCCGCGCCGGCGATGACCCGGGCCCGGTCACCCACCGCCTCCAGCACGGCCCGCAGCAGGGCGAGCTTTTCGGCGTCGGTCGTGGTCGGCGACTCGCCGGTGGTGCCCGATATCACCAACCCGTCGCAGCCGGTGTCGACGAGGTGATTCGCCAAGCGGACGGCGGCCGCGATATCCAAGGAGCCGTCGGGCCCGAACGGCGTCACCATGGCGGTCAACAGCGTGCCCAAGCGTGAATAGACGTCGAATCCGCTCACGGACCCAGGTTACCTGGCGGCGCCAGCCTTTTTAGTTAGCGGTGACGGCTACCCCGGCTCAGGCCTCGGTGGCGAGCGGGCTGGTCGCCACCTCGGTGCCATCGGCCAGCGTGGCGATCTGGAAATCGGTGAACACCGCGGGCGCGACGTCGACGAGCTGGCGCAGACACGCGATCGCCAGCCGTCGGATCTCCACGTCGGCGTGCTCGCTGGCCCGCATGGCGATAAAGTGCCGCCAAGCCCGGTAGTTTCCGGTGACCACGATGCGGGTCTCGGTGGCGTTGGGCAATACCGCGCGGGCGGCTTGGCGCGCCTGTTTGCGGCGCAACACCGCGTTGGGCTGGTCAGCGAATTTGGCTTCCAGCCTGCTCAGCAGCTCGGTGTAGGTAGCGCGGCTGGCGTCGGCGGCCTCGGCGAGGATCTGCTGCAATTCGGCATCGCCTTCCATGCCCGGGGGCACGACGACCTGGGATTCTTTTTCCGGCACGTAGCGCTGCGACAGCTGCGAGTAGGAGAAGTGCCGGTGTCGGATCAGCTCATGAGTGCACGAGCGTGAGATACCGGTGATGTAAAACGACACGCTCGCGTGCTCAAGCACCGAGAAATGCCCGACGTCGATGATGTGCTGGAGGTAGGCGGCGTTGGTCGCGGTCTTGGGGTTGGGCTTGGACCAGCTCTGATAGCACGCCCGGCCGGCGAACTCGACCAGCGCTTGGCCGCCGTCGGCGTCGGTGCTCCACGGCACGTCCGGGGGCGCGGAGAACTCGGTCTTGGCGATCAGTTTCACCTGCAACGGCGCGGTCTCGGCCACGGCGAACACCCTAGCCCGGTGTGGGGCGGCGGGCATCAGCGCCAGCGCGCCCAGACGTAGGGCACCAGTGCTCGCAGGAAATCGAGGTCGGGGCCCGGTTCGGCGCCCGCGAAGGCCTGCTCGAAGTACTCCTCGGCGACCAGCAGGATGCCTTCGGCGTATTCGCTGGTGTACGCGATGCTGCCGTAGTCGTCCATCAGCGCACGCACTCGCTGCACCAGCTCGGCCGACCTTTGCGATCGCGTCAGGTGCAGGTATTCGCGGACGAGCGCATCGTCGGCGCCTTGAGCGACGCTGAGCAGGTGCATGAGCGGCAGCGTGCGTTTGCCTTCATAAAGATCGCCCAGGATCTCCTTGCCGTACATGCGCTCGTCACCGACCAGATTGAGCAGGTCATCGCGGATCTGAAACGCCGCGCCGAAGTGAAAACCGAACCGCACCAACGGTCCCAGCTCTGCGGTCCCGCGAGATCCTACGATCGCACCGACCCGCAGTGGATGGATGGTGGTGTACCAGCACGTCTTATGCATGATCAGATGCAGGTAGTCATCGGGCCGCAAATCCTCGACCTTGTCGAGTTGCCAGCCGACTTCGGTGGCCTGCCCTTCTAGCGTGCGCATCGCCATCGTGTCGAATTCCGCCCATACCAATTCGGCCAGGTCTCGATCGAGCCGCCGCGTCGCCCGCCGCAACACCTGGCCGGCCACCACTGCCAACGCATCGCCCGCATTGAGAGCCGCGGCCACTCCGTGCGTTGCCGCCAAAGTCGGCCTGTTGCGGCGCATTTCGCTGCCATCGGCGATGTCGTCGTGCACCAGGAATGCATTGTGCAGCATTTCGATCGCGACGGCTAGACCGAGCAGTTCATCCGGGTGCGCCCCGAATACGCGCCCGGCCGAAAGACACAGCGCGGGCCGGAGCGCTTTTCCCGGCCGCGACGGGTACTCGCGCATCGGCGCGTACAGCCACTGGCTGGGTTCGCCGTCGGGCAAAGCGTCGAGCATTGACCGGCGCACCAACTTGGCGACCTCACGCAGGCGCTCGTCGACTGCGGTCACCAACTCGGCGCGGTCAGCGGTACTGGTCATGCGCTTGGCAGTCGGACGGTGAGCATCACCGGGAGCCAAAGATCAGGGTGACCACTTGCCAACAAGGTGCCACGATAGACGCCGGGCGGGACCTCTGGGGCAACGTCGATGGTGATGACCACCCCCCGACTGGACCGTGTGGGCATCGGCACGACGGCGGGGTCCATCCGCACTGTGTCGGCACCGATTACCTTGCCCTCATGGCTGAGCAGATCGCTGCATCGCAGCGAGACATCGCCGCGGTCGTCGGGTCCCCTGTTGTGCAACCACACCTCAGAATTGGCAGAACCGCCGACGGGCGCCTCGAGGTTGATGGCACGCTTCGCATCGGGATTGTTCACGTCCAGGCTCACCGACTCCCTGCCGGCAGTCGGGGTGAGCGGCAATGACCGAAGGAGGGATTGCCCGACCATCGACCACCAGGCCCGCGTCAACCGTTCGAGTTCTGAACTGCCATCCACCGCGCCGTTGGGGTTAACCGGCGCGTTGCCGTTGGTTGAATCGGCTGGCGTCGCAGCCGCTTCGCCGTTCGTGCTCGATCCCACCGCTCGGACAAACTGGTCGACGATTCGACTGGCGGCCCGAAACCCTTCGGCCTGAATGGCACTGAGCGCCCGGGCGTTCGCGGCAGGGTCGAAAACCGATGCCCACGGCAGATCGTCGATGGTGCCGTCGTCGCGGAACCCCCGGTTGGTCAACGAAGCCTCCCGCAGAGTTGGTCGTATTGCACGAAAGGGCAATAGCATTTGAGTTAACGCCGTAAATCAAACCGTGCGACGGTATGCTACCTGGGCAAACCAGTGATCGGAGGAACTATGGCGGCCCTGCTTTCGCTCATGGCGCTGGCCGGTGCGCTGGATCCCGCAACGTCGGGTGGCGACAGTCGTGCGATTGCCGACGTCGCAGCCCGCTATTTACCGATCACCGCCGGGGCTGCCGGCTGGTTCGGCAACATACTGGAAGTACTCGGCCCCCGTACCGCCGAGGCCATGCCGGATCCGGAAAGCGCCCTGGCCGACATCCTGCACGGTGACTACCAGCTGACCGTTCCCGAATTGTCGCGGCTGGTCTACGTTGTCGGCGCGCTCTGCCACACGCCGACATTCGCCACCATGGTCCCGCTGCGCGAAAGTCCGCTCGCGCAGGCGCTTGCTCTGGCCGGCCCCTTTTATCACGACCGCGATCGCCTGGACATGCGAACGGGCGACAATCTACTGCAGCTTCTCTATGCCGAATTCGACAGCGCCAAAGACTGGGATCTCGTCGTCCGCAAGGCCGTTGCTCTGCAGTTCCTGTCGGCCGACGTGGCTGCCGTACCGCGCTGCCTGCCCTCGACCGAGCAAGTCGACGGGTACGACTGCGTGGTGATCGACACCAGCTTCGGGCGCCCGGATATTTACCTGGAGAACCTCAAGAAGGTGGCCAATCCGCTGAACTGGCACCAGAACTATCCAGATGCATTCTGCGCCATGCAGGCGCAGAATCCCGCCATCTTTCCCAATGGCTGGAGTCGGGTGCTCGAAACCGTCAGCCTGAGTTGCCAGCTGGGATTAGAGCGCCTCGTGACGCCGCTGAAGTACTACATGAGCGATCCGGCCCCCGACCAGGCAACGTTGCAGTACGACCTCGACACATCCGGGCTGCCGACCCTTGGCAATGGTCTGATCAAGGTCGACCGGGGCTTCATCAAGATGTGGGCGACCGGCAACCCGGGAGTATGGGTCCGGACCCGCAAAATCGTTCACATCGAAGGGCTTTTGCCGCAGGCGCAGGCCATATTCGTCTGTATGTTCGGGTATGCGTTCATGGCGGCAGAGATGCTGTTCGGCAACGCGAAGAACCCGCCGGCCAACTCCGTGCCGTGGCAAGATTCGCCGGGATCGGCAACGACCGGATCGACGACCGGCTCGACTGGCTCGGGAACATCTACAACTGGGCCGACCGCTCCCGCGGGCGGCAACATGGCCTCGACAACCACACAAGTGTGGCTGGACTGTCTCAACGACCTCGCGAACAAGAACCTTCAACTGTCCTCGAAGTGGTGCAAGAACGAGCTGACCGTCGATGACCTGGTCTCCTACACCCAAGACATCGGCGCGGAAATAGCAAGCGCGCCGTGGCGACTCATCCAGGCACTCAGTCAAACGACCGACGACGGCGGCGACGCATGAGCGAACAGCCAGCTCGGGAGCCACTCGCCGCGGCCGGGGATGTTTTCAACCAATTCCAGGCCACCGCCAAAGCAGCGGCCAACGAAATCGACGCCGGGACATTCACTCTCGACGATCGGATCAAGGCGATGCACCGTCTTTTCGAACTGTCCGTGCAGGGTTGGGCGGGGCTGGTTCAGGCAGCCGTGTCCGGGCCGCCCTGTGGGGTGAAAGGGGATTCGGCGCCGGCAGCGTCGGATCCGATAACGGTGACAGCCGATCCGGCCTACCCGCGCTATCTCGAGGTCGCCACGTCCTTCGTCCAGGTGGGTGATAGCACGGTGCAGATCCCTGACTACCAAATCGAATTCATCCCACAGGTGTTGCAGGTTGGGGCAACGCAATTCCAAATGGCGGTCACGGATCCGAATCTCAGCGGTCGGGCATACTACGGCGCGGTTCGGCTCACCACAGTCACTCCGGCGGGCACCCCGTCCAGCGCGGAGACCATGACGATCGACGACGTCGAGCTGTGACCGGCTGTACCCCTACACCGACCATCGATGAACTGCTTGACCGCGCAGTACAAGCGATCAATCGCGGCGACCGCGCCGCAGCCGACGCGCTCGCCGGCCAGGTGCTGGCCGTCGACGCGAGCAACCTCGACGCCGAGGAGTTGCTGGCCGCTCCCTCCGCCGGGGGTGCGATCCGCCGGCTCACGATAATGTTCGCCGACCTGGTGGACTCCACGGCGTTGTCGACCCGGATCGAACCGGAAACATACCGAACCGTTGTCGGGCGTTACCGCGACGAGGTGCTGCGCGTCGTCAACCGCTACGAGGGTCATGTGGGATCGACGAAGGGTGACGGCTTGCTGGCGGTATTCGGCCATCCAACACCGCATGAGGACGACATCATGCGGGCGGTACGCGCGGGACTTGACATCACGAGCGAAGTGGCCGCGCTCAGCCAACGGGTGCGCCAGCGATTTGGTTTCGACATCAATGTCCGGATCGGCGTTCACCGCGGTCTGGTCTACCTGGACACCGCGCAGGACGACGTCTACGGACTCGGGGCCAATCTCGCCGCCCGGATGTGCAGCCTGGCCGACCCCGGAACCGTCGCGGTGTCGGAGGCGGTCGAACGACTCGTCCGGGAGAGTTTTCGCCTAGAAGAACGAGACCCTCAGCCCGTCAAGGGTGTTGACGATCCGGTTGTCTACTTTCGGGCAGTCGGCGAACTCGATCCGACAAGGCAAGCGCTCGGCCCGCTGATCGGTCGTCAACGCGAGGTCGAGTACCTGCAGACCGCCTGGGCTCAAGCCGTGGCCGGCACGTTGACAACACCCGGAGTGGCTTTCGTAGGTGAGGGCGGAATCGGTAAGAGTCGGCTGGCCGCCGCGGCGATCGCGAAGGCCGTCGGTTACGACGCGGTTGTGCTGGAGTTGTTCGGGTCGCCGTTCCACACCGACGTCGGCTTACGTCCGGTGCGAAGGTTGCTGGAACGACGCTGCGACATCGTCCGCACATCCGATCCCGCCGAGCGGCTCGCAAAGCTGGAAGCGGAGATCGGTGCGCGCCAACTGGATCCGTCCGAGACGATCCCGCTGTTGGCGCCGGTGCTGGCCATCGCCCCGACGGCCGGATATCAACCGGTACCCGTCGAAGGGAACCCACTCCACGACCGGATAGCGAGCGCCGTCTACGACTACTTGTTGGCTTGCCTTGGTGATGGACCCGGCCTGGTGGTGATCGAAGACCTGCACTGGTTCGATCCCGACACCATCGAGATAGTTCACAAGCTGCTGCGCGCGGACACCGGCCGGCTGCTGGTCGTTATCACCGGACGCGAACATGTTTTGCTGTCTGACGGGGTGCAGGTCTTCGAATTGCGACCGCTCACCGGTGAGCAGACCGACGAGCTGATCTTCTCGCTTGATCCCGCGATGTCGTTGGATGCCCGACGGGAGGTGCGCCGCCGCTGCGACGGCATACCGCTCTACATCGAAGAGGTCATAGCCAAAATCAAGGAGCACCAAGCGAACTCGGCAACAGTTACCGAAGTCCCGGACACCCTGTATGAAGCGCTGTTGGCACGCCTTCCGTCCAGCACCAACGCGGTACGTGTCGCGCAGGCGGCCGCCATCATCGGCAGCGTCGTCGAACGCGGCATGCTGCAATCAGTAGTCGATCTTGCGCCAGACGATATTGACCAGGGAATCGAAGAACTCACCGACAGGCGGATCCTCCAACCCGTTCGGGACGATCTGTGGCGCTTCCGCCATGAACTCCTGCGCGAGGTCGCCGCCGAGTTGGTTCCGCCCAGCCAACAGGGCCGGCTGCACGGACGGATCGGCGATGTGCTGGCCGCGACGTCGGATGCCGGAAATCCCGAATGGGCTTCGGTGGCACACCATTACGAGGAGGCCGACCGGTACGCCGCCGCGGCGGCCGCGTACGAACAGGCGTCCGCGATGGCCCGGCATCGCGGTGCGCTGGATGAGGCCCGTACTCACCTCATCCGAGCGCTGGAGAACATCGAACGATTGGCACCCGGGCCTGAGCGCGACGAATACGAAGTGGCTGTCCGACTGCAGAGCGGATTTCTCGCTACGGTGGCCACTGGGCACGCAAGTCGCCAAGCCGCTGCGGAATTCGAGCGTTGCCTGCAATTGATCGGCGACAACGTCAACTCTCAGCTGTACGCCACTTTGGGCGCATTGTGGAGCTACTACACCGCGCGGGGCGAGCTAGCCCGAGCGACACTGTTGGGCGAGTCGATCCGCTCGCGGCTCGCCGAGATGCCACCGTCGATGCGGGTATCGAGCGAGCTCCAGTTAGCCGGCCTGGCCTGGTTTCAAGGCGACTTCGCGCGCGCCCGAAGCGTCATCGAGGCTGCCGCGAAAGTAGCCGGCGAGATGCCAAGCCGCCAACTGGAGGGCAACTTGTTCGCGCCTAACGAACCGATCGCGACGCTCTACACCTATCTCGCGACATCCCGTTTCGTGCAAGGTGATTTGGCCGGCGCTGAAGTCGCTTTGGCCCAGACATATCGTCGGTGCGAATTGGTGAGCTTCCCGCACGGGATGTTCAGCCTGGCCTATGGGAAGTCGCTGGAGACGTGGATACGCATCGAAGCGGGCCAACTCGACCGGGCCGCGGAGCTGGTCGAAGAACTCGCAGACCTCGGAAAGCAGTACGGCTTTGACGAATGGGTGATGGTGGCGGCAACACAGGGCGCAACCGTGCGGTCGATGGCCGCGCTTGCCAACGACAATCCTGATCCCGCAACGCTGCAGGCGCATATCGACGCGATGACCGCCGTAGTGCAGACCTGGCGGGCGTACGACCTGAAGGTCTTTCTGATGTGCTACGACGCAGTCCTGGCGCGCCTGCTCACCGCCGCCGGACAACATGAGGCAGCCGGTGATCGGGTGCGAATCGCGCTGGAGCTGGCCGACGAGACCGGCATGCACTTCTATGACAGCGAGCTGCTGCGTCTGCGCGCCCACACCCGCGACGACGACGCGCGCAGTACCGACCTTCGAGCGGCAACCGCGTTGGCCTGCAAGCAGGCCGCGGCAATCTTCGAGGTGCGCTGCGCAGCAGATGAATTCGCCCTTCTCGGTGAGCCCGCGCGGGCGACCCTGGCCGAAGCGGTCGGCCGTTTCCCGTCGGACCAGTCCTGGCCTGAGCTGGCGCGGGCGCGGGCCCTGCTCGGGTGAGCCGGCCCGGGGGTCGGGTGGCCATCCTCGGTGGAGGCATGGCCGGATTGAGTGCCGCCTGGCGCCTGTCCGAACCGGGTTGGCGCGACCGTTTCGACTCGATCACCGTCTATCAACGCGGCTGGCGACTCGGCGGCAAGGCGGCATCCAGTCGTGGGCAGAACGGGCGGATCGAAGAACACGGCCTGCACGTCTGGCTGGGCTCTTACGAGAACGCGTTTTGCCTGCTTCGCGAGTGCTACGCCGAACTGGACCGGGCCACCACCAATCCGCAGGCGCCGATCCGGAGCTGGGAACAGGCCATGATCCCATCCGACAACCTCGCCCTGGCCGATCGGACGCAGGACGACTGGTCGGTCTGGCTGGGCGGGTTCGCCCGCAACGACGAATTGCCCGGCGAACCAGATGCCACCGTCCGCGAACTAACCGTTGTCGGATTCCTGCGCCGCGCACTGCAACTGATACTCGATTTCGCTGACTCGCTGGGTGAAGCACCGCCGACGGTTCTGGTGCTATCCACGTCGCCCGATCCACCGGCGGATGTCCGGTTGATCGAGCTGGTTCGCCGCAGTGTGACGGCCGCAATGGCCGCACTAGCCGATCCATCGCAACGCTCCGAAAGCGGCCTCTTAAACACGGTTCTCAACGCCATCCGCGTCGGGCTCGACGACGATCAGCGCCCCGACCGCAAGCGGGCCTGGCTGTTGCTCTCGCTGGTGACGGCGACCGTGCGGGGTCTGATTTTCGACAACCTGGTCACCAACCCGCGCGGATTTCGGGCGATCAACGACGAGGACTTCGGTGACTGGATCCTGCGTCACGGCGCTCACCCCGATGTGCTCGAATTCCCACTGGTCCGTGGACTTTACGACATGGTGTTCGGCTATCGCGACGGTGACCGAAGCCAGCCCGCGTTCGCCGCAGGATTGGCCGTGCTGTGGACGGGCAACATGCTGTTCGGTTACAAGGGCGCGCTGTTTTGGAAGATGACCGCCGGGATGGGCGATGTTGTGATCGCGCCGCTGTATCAAGTCCTCCGGCGGCGTGGTGTCCGGTTCGAGTTTTTCCATCGCCTCGACGCGTTGCACCTCGACCCCACGCATCGCACCATCGAGGCGATCACCATGGGGCGGCAGCTGCGACTCGCGGACGGAGTCGACCAGTACGCGCCGCTGGTCGAAGTTCGCGGCCTTCCCGTCTTCCCGAACTCACCGGTGGCCACCCAGATTGACCCACACACCGACATCGGTTGTCTGGAATCGCATTTCGGAAAGCGGAACGACGCCGAAACACGGGTGCTGCGCAGCGGCATCGATTTCGACCGCATCGTCCTCGCGGTGTCGCTGGGCATGGTCGACATCGTGGCCGGTGAACTCGTCGCGGACCGACCGGAGTGGCGGGAGATGACAACGCAAGTCCGCACCGTCGCCACTCAAGCCTTCCAAATTTGGCTGCGACCGGACGAGGCGTCCCTCGGCTGGAAGGCACCCGGGGCGACGGTCAGCGCGTATGTGCCGCCGTTCGATACCTGGGCATCGATGCCGCAGACGTTATGGGCCGAGGATTGGCCCGATCAGAACCGGCCCGGCGCCGTCGCCTATTTCTGCGGCACCCTGCAGGCGCCTTGGCCGCCAATCGAAGACGACGCCGCATACGTTCACGGCTGCAAAACTCAAGCGCACACCGACGCCGTCCGATACCTAGACCATCACTTGCGCCTGTACCTGCCCAATGCGAGCACCGCGGATGGCTTTGCCTGGCATCTGCTCAGCGGCGTGAACGGTTTACGCGGGCGCGAGGCGTTGGCCACCCAGCATGTCAGCGTAAACATCGACCCGTCGGACCGCTACGTCCAGTCGCTACCCGGAAGTGATCGATACCGGCTCCGCCCAGACGAAAGCGGTTATGACAACTTGGTTTTGGCCGGTGACTGGACCGATTGCGGCATGAACGCCGGTTGCATCGAGGCCGCCGTGATGTCGGGGCTGCAGGCGGGCAATGCGCTGCTGGGTCGCGGCCGCTACCACCGCATCCGCGGCTTCTACATGCCGTGAGCCGGCTCTTCGACTGCGCCGCTCAGCGGCTCGCCGCGACGCAACGAGCCGATCCAGCCGTCGCGCCGTTCGCCTCGGTACTCGAGTAGGCCCTGCACCGTCCCCTCCATGCGGAAACCGCACCGCATGGCAACCCGGCGCGATGGCCAGTTGCCGACTTGCGCGCGCCAGTACACGACTTCGAGATCCGCCCGTTCGAAACCCCATGTCAGCATCAGCCGCACCGCGCGGGTCATCACACCTTTGCCGCGCGCCCATGGCGCCAGCCCGAAGCCCACGTCGGCGCCGCGTAAGCCGTCGAATCGCAGGTTCGCGCTTCCCGCAAATCGGCCCTCGTAGGCGATCGCGAACGCCGCGACATTGGCCCGCCAGCCTTCGGCGACCCGCTGCAAAAATTCGTGCGCATCAGCCTGGTTATACGGCGCTGGAACAGTCGTCCAACGCTGGAATTCCGGGTCGCGGCATTGCGCCACAATGTCGTCCACGTCGCCGGGAAGCGGTAGCCGCAGCGCCAGGTCTGGGCCGCCGGTCAGCTCGGGAGCCGGCGGGAGCTGCACACGTTTGCCCGATGTCATGTCGAGCGCAGGGTCGTCCGCAGTTCGCCGGCCAAATCACCGCGGTTACCGACCGTTACGCCGGCCAATCCCAGCCACGACGCCATCGCCGCAAGCTCGGAAGCCAGCGCTGCGGCCACCCGCGCGGGCGAGCGGTCCGGCTCGATGAACGCACCGACGACGTGCAGGGCGTCCGCGGTGCGGTCGGCCTTGAGGTCGACCCGCCCGACCAACTCACCGTCGAGCAGAAACGGCCAGACGTAGTACCCGTACTGGCGCTGGGCTGCGGGAGTGTAAATCTCGATGCGGTAATGAAATTCGAATAGGCGCTGCACGCGCGGCCGAAAAAAGATCAGCGGGTCGAACGGGCACAACAGCGCCGTCCCGCGGTCGCGCCGCGGAATAGTTTGTCCCGCAACCAAATACGCTGACGCCGACCAGCCGTCCACATCGACTTGATCCAGCTCGCCGTCGGCCACCAGCTTGGCGATCGCAGGCTTGGCCTGCCCTGCGGCCAACCGGAAGTAATCTCGGATGTCTGCCTCGGTGCCCACCCCAAGCGCGGTGGCCGCCCGCAGCGTGAGCTCTCGAACCGCGTCCTGCTCGTCAACGGCCCGCGCCAGCACCTCGGGCGGCAACACCCGCTCCGTCAGGTCGTAGTGCCGGGCGAACCCGACCCGGGTCGCCGTAGTGAGCACTCCGGAAGCGAACAGCGCTTCGGCGACCCACTTGGTGTCGGTGCGGCTCCCCCACTGAGCTTTTTTGGGGTCCCCCTGGTCCCTGCGCGGCCCGGCGGCCAGATGCGCCTCGATTTGCCCCGCGGTACTCGGACCGAGCTCGGCGACCGCGGCAACGATCTTGTCGGCGAGCTGCGGATTGGCCTTAACGATGTGGGTGCCCCACCGGCCGTGCCGGTACTGCCGCATCCGCCAGCGCAACAGCGGCCAGTCATCGACAGCCATCAGCGCGGCCTCATGCGCCCAGTACTCCACCAAAAGCCGCGGCGACCGCGCGGAGTGATCCCAGGCCGCACGGTCAAGTACCGCCCGGTCGTAGGGCCCGAGCCGGCTGAACACCGGCGCGTAGTGGGCGCGCACGGCCACCGACACCGAATCCAGTTGCAGCACTTGGATGCGTGAGATCAGCCGCCGCAAATGTGCCCGGGTGACTGCGCCGCTGGTCCGCGGCTCGCTAAGGCCCTGGGCCGCAACGGCTATCCGCCGGGCTTGCGCGGCGGTCAGCGTGAGGGGCCGGGTCGACACGGCGCCGAGAATACCGCTCGGCACCGACACACTCGCCCGTCTTGGCTACGGCGGCCTCAATCCTCCGGCGGATTCTTGAGTTCTTGGTATGCCGCCTCCAGATCGGCCGGAACCGCTTCCAGGTCGCGGTAGACGCCCATCAACTGCTCCAGCACCTTGACTCGTTGCTGAGCCGCCTCGTCCGCCCCCTGCCGGGCCTGCTCGCGATAATGATCAGCCTCGAGCTTTGCGTCGGCGAGGATTTGCTCACGCTCTTGCTGGGCGGCTTCACGAATGCCGGCCAGTTCGGCCTCGAGCTTTTCCTTGGATTCCGCGTGGTCGGCTTCCAGGGCTTCCTGCCGCGCGACCAGCTCGGCCAACTGCTCTTCGTGCTTTCGCTGCGCGGCGTCGATCTCGACCTCGGCAGCTGCGATCAGCGCCGCCGCCTCGGCTCGCGCCTCGGCCTGCATTTCGGCGACCTCGTCGACCGCGCGCCGCAGCATATTCGCCATCCGTTGTTGCATCGCGTGCGGCGAGGGCGAGGTTTCCGTGAGCAGGGCGACCTCATTCTGCAACCCCGCCGCTTCATCGCCGAGTTCCTTCAACCGGGCCCTCAGGCTCTCGACGTCGTCGAGCACCAACTGCTGCTTGGTGGTCAACATCTCGATGTGGGCATCGACCGCGGCCGGATCGTAGCCTCGGAACCTACGAGCGAACGTGTTCGCGGATTCGGGTTCCACTACCAACTCCCCTTCTGAAATCGCTTGGTAAACCGGTGGACCTGACCCCGAGGTCGAGTATGTCACGCTCTTCGGGTGCCTGCGCGGTCACGAGCGCCGCTCTTCCGCATCGCTTCGCTCTGCATCGTCGCCGGCGCGGTCACGAGCGGAGGTAGGTGTGAAACCGGTACCGCAGCCCAGTGTGGCTGGTCTCCCACTCTCCCGTCGTGCCGACCCACGTCTCGTCGAGCAGTGGGGCGACGACGTCGCCGTCATCGCGAGGCAGGTCGATGTCGACCTCGGTAACCTCGCACCGGCTGGCCTGCGGGATCGCCAGGGTATAGATCTGCGCGCCGCCCACCACCCAGGTGTCGGGATCGGTCAGCGCCTCGTCGAGACTTCGCACCACCGTCGCGCCTTGCGCCGTGAAGCCGGTCTGCTGAGTCAGCACCACGTTTCGGCGGCCCGGCAGCGGTCGAAACTTCGCCGGCAGCGACTCCCAGGTGCGCCGGCCCATCACCACGGTGTGACCCATCGTCAGCGCTTTGAAGTGGAGCAGATCCTCCGGCAACTGCCATGGAATACCGCCAGCGCGGCCGATGATCCCCGACGTCGACTGAGCCCAGATCAGGCTCAGACCCGTCATACGGCGACGGGGGCTTTGATCGCGGGATGTGGATCGTAGTTCTGCACGACGATGTCGTCGTAGGTGTAGTCGAAAATTGAATCACGATGCGCTAAAACGAGTTTTGGGTACGGCCGCGGATCGCGGCCCAGCTGCTCGGTGACCTGATCGACGTGGTTGTCGTAGATGTGACAGTCACCGCCGGTCCAGATGAACTCGCCGACCGCCAAACCGGATTGCGCGGCCATCATGTGGGTCAGCAGCGCATAGCTGGCGATGTTGAACGGAACACCGAGGAACAGGTCGGCGCTGCGCTGGTAGAGCTGACAGCTGAGCCGGCCGTCGGCCACGTAGAACTGAAACAGCACATGACACGGCGCCAATGCCATCTGCGGAATCTCGCCGACATTCCACGCCGACACGATGATGCGTCGCGAATCCGGATCGGTCCGCAGCAGCTTCAGCGCCGCGCTGATCTGGTCGACGTGTTCACCGGATGGAGTCGGCCATGATCGCCACTGCACGCCGTAGACCGGGCCGAGATCTCCTGTGTCGCTTGCCCATTCGTCCCAGATCGTGACTCCGCGCTGATGCAACCAGTCGACGTTGGAGTCGCCACGCAAGAACCACAGCAGCTCGTAGACCACCGACTTCAGGTGCACCTTCTTGGTGGTGATCAGCGGGAAGCCGGCCGACAGGTCGTATCGCATCTGGTGGCCGAACAGGCTGCGGGTGCCCGTGCCGGTGCGGTCGGCTTTGGGCGTGCCCCGCTCGAGTACCAGCCGCAGCAAATCCTCGTACGGCGTGGCGATTGGCACGCGGTCAGCTTACGTCCAACTCCGGGGAGTAGAACGGATGGCATGCCGAACATCACCGACACTGTCAACACTCCAGATGGCGCCTGCACCGTGCGCCTCTTCACTCCCGATGGAGAGGGTCCCTGGCCCGGCGTGGTCATGTATCCCGACGCCGGCGGGGTGCGCAGCACCTTCGACGAGATGGCCGCCACGCTGGCCGACTTCGGTTACGCGGTGTTGCTGCCCGACGTCTACTACCGCCTGGGCGACTGGAAACCCATCGACATGAAGACCGCATTCAGCGACCCCGAGGAGCGCAAGCGGCTGATGTCGATGATCGGCAGCGTGACACCGGACAAGATGGTCATGGACGCCGGCGCATTCTTCGACTACCTGGCCGCTCGTCCGGAGGTCAGCGGGGACAGGTTCGGCACGACCGGCTACTGCATGGGCGGCCGGACGTCGCTGGTGGTGGCGGGCCGGGTACCCGACCGAGTCGCTGCCGCGGCGTCCTTCCACGGCGGCGGGCTGGTGACCGACAGCGAGGACAGCCCGCATCTGCGGGCCGACGCGATCCAGGCCGCGATCTATGTGGGCGGCGCGCAGAACGACGGATCGTTCACCGCCGATCACGCCGAACAGCTCGAGAAGGCGCTGACGGCGGCGGGCGTCGAGCACACAATCGAGACCTACCCGGCCGCGCACGGGTTCGCCGTTCCGGACAACGGGCCCTACGACGTCGCCGCGGCCGAGCGGCATTGGGCCGCGATGCGCGACCTCTTCGGGGCACACCTGGCCGGATAGCCATCGCCTGCCAGGAGGGCCCGGCCGTCGCCGTAGGCTGGCGAGCAATGCACGTCGACGCGATGACGATTCCGGGGCCGCTCGGCCAGACCGCTGACCTGGCCCGACGAACGCAGTCCGCGGGGTTCTCCGGTCTGTTGTTCACCGAGACGGGCCGCACGGCCTATCTCAACGCCGCCGTGGCCTCACAGGCTGCGCCCGGCCTCGAGCTGTCGACGGGTGTCGCGGTGGCCTTTCCGCGCAGTCCCTTCATCACGGCGGCCACAGCGTGGGAACTTCAGGACGCGACCGGCGGCAAGTTCCGGCTGGGCCTGGGCACACAGGTGCGCACTCACGTGGTGCGGCGCTATGGCGTGGCGTTCGAGCGACCCGGTCCGCGGCTACGCGACTACTTGCTCGCAGTCAAGGCGTGCTTCTCGGCGTTCCGCAGCGGAAAGCTCGATCACCACGGTGAGTTCTACGACCTCGATTTCATTACTCCGCAGTGGAGCCCCGGGCCTATCGACGCTCCCGATCCCAAAGTCGATATCGCCGCGGTGAATCCTTGGATGCTGCGAATGGCGGGCCAAGTAGCCGACGGGGTACATGTCCATCCGCTCGGAGAGCCTGGCTATCTGGCCCGTCACGTCCTGCCGAACGTGGCCGAGGGAGCAGCAAAGACGGGACGTTCGCCATCGGACATCGCGATCATCGTGCCGGTGATGACGATCGTCGGCGACAGCGACGAAGAGCGGGAAAAGCAACGAGAAGTCGTGCGCGCCAGCATGGCCTTCTACGGAAGCACGCCCAACTACGCGTTCATCTGGGACCAGGCCGGGTTCGACGGCACGACCGCCCGGATCCGAGAGAAGCAAAAGGCAGGCGACTTCGCCGGCATGGCGGCCCAGGTCAGCGACGACCACATCGCCGCGTTCGCCACCGAGTCGACGTGGGACCAGTTGGCCGACGCGCTGACAGATAAATACGCCGCGACGGCGACGCGCCTCGTGCTGTACAACGCCGTCGGCGATCCCGAGCGTTACGAGCGGTATGGCGAGGTGGCCCGCCGAGTCAGCGGCCGATCAACCGCTGCATGAAGTCGGGATAGCGCGCGCCCTGCACCTCGATACCTGCTGCGGCGTCGTCGATCTCGCGCAGATCGTCGGCGGTCAGCTCGACATCCGCCGCCCCGAGGTTTTCCGCCAGCCGTTCCAGGCGCCGGGTGCCGGGGATCGGCACGATCCACGGCTGTTGCGCGAGCAGCCAGGCCAAAGCGACCTGTCCGGGTGTCGCGCCCTTGCGCGACGCGATCGTCTGCAGTAGGTCAACCACGGCACGGTTGGCCCCGCGGACGTCGGCGGCGAACCTGGGAATGCTGTTGCGGATGTCGGTGCTGTCGAATTGCGTGTTCTCGCTGATGCTTCCGGTGAGAAAGCCCTTGCCAAGCGGGCTGTATGGCACAAAGCCGATGCCGAGTTCGGCCAGCGTCGGCAGCACCCCAGTCTCGGGGGCCTCGGGTTCTCGCCACCACAGCGAGTACTCGCTTTGCACCGCGGTCACGGGCTGGACCGCGTGGGCGCGACGAATGGTCTCCGCCGACGCCTCCGACATGCCGAAATGCTTCACCTTGCCGTTTTGGATCAGCTCCTTGATCGTTCCGGCCACATCCTCGATCGGGACCTCGGGGTCGACCCGGTGCTGGTAAAGCAAGTCGATGGTCTGCACGCCCAGCCGCCGCAGCGAATTGTCGGCAACTTCTTTGATGTGCTCGGGTCGGCTGTCCAGTCCCACGATGTTGCCGTCGGCGCCGAAGGCGAAGCCGAACTTGGTTGCGATCACCACCTGCCCCGCGAATGGCGCCAAGGCTTCGCCGACCAGTTCCTCGTTGTCGCCGTAGGCTTCGGCGGTGTCGAAGAAGGTGACGCCGCGTTCGACCGCGGCGCGGATCACCGCGATCATCTCGGCTTTGGACCCCGACGGTCCCAAGCCGCGGCTCATACCCATGCAGCCCAACCCGATCGGCGAGACCTCGAGGTTGTCACCGAGGATGCGCTTGTCCACTTTTGCTCCTGTCGTTCGGTCAGGACACCGGCAGGTCAACCAGATCGGCCAACCGGGTCCGGTGGCGGTAGGCGGTGCCGAACACCAACTGATCGCTCTTGGCCCGCTTCAGGTAAAGATGCGCCGGATACTCCCACGTCATCCCGATGCCGCCGTGCAGCTGAACACATTCCTCGGCGGCGTGCACTGCGGCGCCGCTGCAGTAGGCCTGCGCGACGGCCGCGGCAATCGTCGCCTCGTCGTCTCGGCGAGCGCAGGTGTCGGCGGCGTATCGGGCCACGGCCGCAGCGGAATTGACTTCGATCCACAGATCGGCCAGCCGATGCTTGATGGCCTGGTAAGACCCGATCGCCCGGCCAAACTGCTTGCGCTGCTTGGCATAAGCCAACGTAGTGTCGAAGCACCACTGTGCGATACCCAGCTGCTCAGAAGCGAGCAGGGCCGCACCCGTCTGCAGCGCCGCCCGCACCGCGGCCTCGGCAGCGCCGACACGCGACGATGCCGCTGAAGAAAACTCAACATTTGCAAGGGGTCTCGTCATATCCAGGGTAAGCACCGGCGACACATCGACGCCGGATGCGTCGCGGGAGACGGTGTGCAACTCCAGCCCGCCGGGTCCGGCCACCGGCACCACCAGCATGTCGGCCTCGCTCGCACCGGCCACGCTGGTAACTCGTCCGGTCAGCCGGTGGCCGCTGATGCTCACCCCGGTGACCACGTCATCGGGCGCGGTGGACAGTGGCACCGTCAGCGCGGCGGTGAGCGAACCCGCCGCCAATCCCTTGACCGACTCGGTGTCACCGGCCTCTAGCAGGGCGACGGTGGCCAGCACCGCGCTGGACAGAAACGGCACCGGCGCGACGGCTCGGCCGATCTCCTCCATCACGACGGCTGCCTCACGAGCACCCGCGCCCGCGCCGCCGAGTTGCTCGGGCACCAGCAAGCCGGCCATTCCCAGATCGGCGGCCAGTGCATGCCAGACATCGGAAAAGTCGTGCGGCGCAGGGCCATAGGCGCGCATTACCGATTCCGCCGGGCACCGGTCGGCGAACAGACGGCGCACGCTGTCCCGCAGTGCTTCCTCGGTGTCGGAGTACAGCAGGTCGCTCATCGGT
>NZ_JBAPPI010000883.1:0-6097 GCF_049280035.1 Mycobacterium sp.
CAGCAAAGTAGTCCATCAACGTAGCGCTGAGCTCTTGCGCGTCCCAGGCCTGCGCGTCTGAGGTGAACCGATGCTCGGCGCTGGGCGCAGACACCAGCGTCACCTGTGTGCCGTAAACAATGAATACCTGACCGTTGACGGCGCTGGCCGCAGGCGATGCGAGGAACCGCACCAGGGTGACCACATGCTCGGGGGAAAGCGGATCGATCTGGCCGTCGCCGACCGCGGGGGCCTCCCCGAATACATCGGCCGTCATCGCCGTCCGGGCCCGCGGACAGATCGCATTCGCGCAAACTCCGTAGCGGCCTAGCGCCCGAGCCGCCGTCAGGGTCAGCGCGGTGATACCGGCCTTGGCGGCACCGTAGTTCGCCTGGCCCACCGGACCCACCAATCCCGCTTCCGACGACGTGTTGACGATGCGGCCATAGACCGAGCCGTCGGACTCCTTCGCCTTTTGGCGCCAATAGGTGGCGGCGTTGCGAGTCAGCAGGAAATGGCCGCGCAGGTGCACGGCGATCACCGCGTCCCACTCCTCGTCAGACATGTTGAACAGCATCCGGTCGCGCGTGATCCCGGCGTTGTTCACCACGATGCTCAAGCCGCCCAGCCCGTCGGCGCAGCTGACCAACTCGTCAGCGGTCGTACGTTGACTGATGTCACCGGTGACGGCTACCGCCTTGGAGCCGGCGGCGGTGATCTCGTCGATGACGTCGGAAGCATCCAGCGCGGCGGCGATGTCGTTGACCACGACAGTGGCACCGGCACGGGCCAAGCCGATCGCTTCGGCGCGGCCCAACCCTGCGGCCGCACCGGTCACTACCGCGACCTTTCCGGACAGATCGGTCGCTTTCGTGCTGCTAGTCATCTGTGTACGCCGCTCCTCCTCATCGCTGGCGCTCTGCATCGTCGCCGGCGGTTATGAATACCTCTAGTCTTCGCGTAGGAGTGCAGCCCGCGGGCATTCGGCGATCGCCTGCTCGGCCAGCACCTCCCGATCGGCGGGAATCGGGTCGGTCTTCACCACCGCGTAGTCCTCGTCGTCGAGGTCGAAGATATCCGGCGCGATTCCCAGGCACACCGCGTTGCCTTCGCAGCGGTCGCGGTCAACTATCACCCGCACGGCATCCTCCTTGAGCGTGGGCTGTGGCTACGTAGGACCCACCATACGACCAGCTGCGAACGCGTTCGGCGAGACGGTCGCTGGACCCTCAGACTAGAACGTGTTACAACCTCAGGTGGCGAATGGGTGGCCGTCGATGCAGGCTGCCGCACAATTCACCTACGAGGAGGAGGGTGGCCGAATGCGCATCAGTTATACCCCTGAGCAGGAGGAGCTGCGTCGCGAACTGCGCTCGTACTTCGCCAAGCTGATCACCCCGGAACGCCGCGAGGCACTGAGCTCGACGTCGGGCGAGGTCGGCGAAGGCAACATCTACCGCGAGACGGTGGCCCAGATGGGTAAGGACGGCTGGCTCACCCTGAACTGGCCCAAGGAGTACGGCGGCCAAGGCCGCACCCCGATGGACTCGCTGATCTTCACCGACGAGGCCGCGATCGCCGGCGCCCCGGTGCCGTTCCTGACCATCAACAGCGTCGCGCCGACCATCATGGCCTTCGGCACCGAGGAGCAGAAGAAGTTCTACCTGCCCAAGATCGCCTCTGGTGACCTGCACTTCTCGATTGGCTACTCCGAGCCGGGCGCCGGTACCGACCTGGCCAACCTGCGCACGACCGCGGTGCGCGACGGCGACGACTATGTGGTCAACGGTCAGAAGATGTGGACCAGCCTGATCGCCTACGCCGACTACGTCTGGCTGGCGGCCCGCACCAACACCGAAGCCAAGAAGCATCGCGGCATCTCGATGCTGATCGTGCCGACCAGCGCTGAGGGTTTCTCGTGGACGCCGGTGCACACCATGGCGGGCGTGGACACCAGCGCCACCTATTACCAGGATGTCCGCGTCCCGGTGGCCAACCGGGTCGGCGAGGAGAACGGCGGCTGGAAGCTGGTCACCAACCAGCTCAACCACGAGCGCGTCGCGCTGGTGTCGCCGATGCCGATCATCATGGCGCTCAACCAGGTTCGGGAGTGGGCGCAGAACACCAAAGACGCCGGCGGCGCCCGGCTCATCGATTCGGAATGGGTGCAGCTCAACCTGGCCCGAGTACACGCCAAGGTCGAAGTCCTCAAGCTGATCAACTGGGAGCTGGCGTCGTCGGACTCGGCCTCGCCGTCACCCGCGGATGCCTCGGCTGCCAAGGTGTTCGGCACCGAGCTGGCCACCGAGGCCTACCGCCTGCTGATGGAGGTACTGGGCACCGCGGCCACCGTGCGTCAGGATTCACCCGGAGCGTTGCTGCGCGGCCGAGTCGAGCGGATGCACAGTGCCTGCTTGATCCTGACCTTCGGCGGCGGCACCAACGAAGTTCAGCGCGACATCATTGGCATGGTGGCGCTGGGCCTGCCCCGAGCCAACCGCTAACTCCCCGGAGGATTCAGTAGACCATGGACTTTTCGACCACCGAAGCCGCCCTTGATCTCGGCGGTCTGGTCAACACGATCGTCGACTCGGTGTGCACGCCGGACCACCAACGTCAGCTCGACGGTCTGGATCTGGGGGCACCTCCCGCCCGAAGGGCAGGGGGACGGTTTGACCGCGAGCTGTGGAGCAAGCTGATCGACGCCGACATCCTGTCCACCGCCGCGCCGGAGTCGGTGGGCGGAGGCGGTTTTGGGGTGCTCGAACAGACCGCCGTACTTGTCGGACTGGGCCGGCAGCTCGCGGCTGTTCCCTACCTGGACTCCGTCGTTCTTGCCGCGGGTGCCCTGGCCCGGTTCGGTTCACCGGAACTTCAGCAGGAGTGGGGCGAGCCCGCGGTGAGCGGAACCAAGATCCTCACGGTCGCGTTGGACGGCGAGATGGGCGACGGACCAGTGCAGGCTGCCCGCGCCGGAGACCGCTACCGCCTGTCCGGAACCCGCACCCAGGTCGGTTATGGCCCGGTGGCCGACGGCTTCTTGGTGCCGGCCGAAACCGATTCTGGGACCGCAGTTTTCCTGATCGCCGCCAACGACCCCGGCGTCTCGGTGACGAGCCTGGAGACCACCGGGCTGGGCAGCGTCGGGCATCTCCGACTGGACGGGGTCGAGGTGGATAGCGGGCGAGTGGTCGGCGGCGAGGACGTGGTCAGCTGGATCACCACGCTGGGCAAACTGGGCCGCAGCGCCTTTCAGCTCGGCGTCCTGGACCGCGGACTGCAGTTGACCGCCGAATACGCGCGCACTCGTGAGCAGTTCGACCGCCCGATCGGCAGCTTCCAAGCGGTCGGACAACGGCTGGCTGACGGCTACATCGACGTCAAGGGATTGCGGCTGACGCTTACTCAGGCGGCCTGGCGGCTCAGCGAAGACCTACCGGCCGACACCGAGGTCGCCACCGCGGCATTCTGGGCTGCCGACGCCGGACATCGCGTGGCGCACACCATCGTTCACATTCATGGCGGTGTCGGCATCGACACCGACCATCCGGTGCATCGCTACTTCCTGGCCGCCAAGCAGACCGAGTTCGCGCTGGGCGGCGCCACCGGAGCGCTGCTGCGCATCGGCCGTGAGCTGGCGGACACTCCCGCTTAGCCAGTGACCGAACCGCTTCCCACCGTCGTCGACTTGCTGCGACCGCTTGTCGATGTCGAGGATCGGGGCGTCTACTTCGAGGATTCGTTCGCCAGCTGGCGTGATCATCTCCGGCACGGCGCCGCGGTGGCGGCAGCGCTGCGCACGCGGCTCGACCCGGGCCGGCCGCCACACGTCGGAGTCCTGCTGGAGAACACGCCGTTTTTCTCCGCGGTCTTGGTCGCGGCCGGAATGTCGGGAATCGTCCCAGTGGGCCTCAACCCGGTGCGCCGCGGCGCCGCGCTGACCCGAGACATCGACCATGCCGACTGCCAGCTGGTGCTGGCCGACTCGAATTCCGCGGCGACACTTGGCGACATCGACCACATCAACGTCGACGGAGGCGAATGGGCCGACGAGGTGGCCGCCCACCACGATGCCGAGGTGCGCTTCCAATCCGCTGCGCCCGACGACCTGTTCATGCTGATCTTCACCTCGGGCACCAGCGGTGATCCCAAGGCGGTCATGTGTAGCCACGGCAAGGTCGGCATCGCTGGCGTGACGATGACTGACCGGTTCAGTCTCGGCCCTTCCGACGTGTGCTACGCGTCAATGCCGTTGTTTCATTCCAACGCGGTTCTGGTGGGCTGGGCGGTAGCGTTAGCCTGCCGCGGTTCAATGGTGTTGCGGCGCAAGTTCTCTGCATCCGGATTTCTCCCCGACATCCGCCGCTACGGCGCCACCTACGCCAACTACGTCGGCAAGCCGTTGTCCTATGTGCTCGCCACACCCAAACGTCCGGACGACGCCGACAATCCGCTGCGAGCGGTGTACGGCAATGAGGGGGCGCCGGACGACATCGAGCGTTTCGCTGACAGGTTCGGCTGCGTCGTCATCGACGGCTTCGGATCGACGGAGGGCGGGGTGGCGATCAGCCGCACCCCGGATACCCCGCCAGGCGCACTTGGTCTGCTGCCCGACGGCATCGAGATCGTCGATGTCGACACCGGTCAGCCCTGTCCGGTTGGCGTGGTCGGCGAGCTGGTAAATGCCGGTGGCCCAGGTCGTTTCGAGGGTTACTACAACGACGCCCAGGCGAATGCGCAGCGCATGGCCGGCGGCATCTATCACAGCGGCGACTTGGCCTACCGCGACGAGGCGGGCTATGCGTACTTCACCGGTCGGCTCGGTGACTGGCTACGCGTCGACGGGGAGAACCTGGGGACCGCGCCCATCGAGCGGGTGCTGCTGCGCCATCCGGAGGTGACCGAAGTGGCGGTGTATGCGGTGCCGGATCCGGCCGTCGGCGATCAGGTGATGGCTGCGCTGGTGATGACGCCCGGCGCCGAATTTAATGCTGACAAATTCCGCGCGTTCCTGGCCGAGCAGACCGACCTTGGGCCCAAGCAGTGGCCGTCATACGTCCGGGTCGGAACGACACTGCCGCGTACCGCGACCTTCAAGGTGATCAAGCGGCAGCTGTCAGCCGAGGGCCTCGACTGCGCCGATCCGGTGTGGCCGATTCGCCGTTAGTCATTGCTCCAAGCCAAGAACTCGTGCGGCGTTGTCGTACAGGAACTTTGGCCACACCGAGTCGCGGAAGGCCACGTCGGGCATCTCGGTGAAGATTCGCTCCAACGACAACCCCATTGGGAAGTACCCGGCGTAGAGCACCTTGTCCGCGCCGCGGGTGTTGGCGTAGTCAACGATCGCCTTCGGGTAGTACTTGGGCGCGAACGCGGACGTCGAGTAGTACAGGTTCGGCCACTTCACCATGAGCTTGACGGCCAGGTCCTGCCACGGCTCGCATCCGTGGCGAGTCACGAAGACCAGATCGGGAAAGTCGAACATGACGATGTCGATGCGCGCGACGTCCTGCGGCGCGAACGGCACCCGCGGCCCGGGCACCCCGGCGCACACGAAGATGGGTATGCCCAGCTCGACGCACGCGGCGTAGATCGGATACATCTTCGGGTCGTCGATCGGCACCTGCGGAAAGGTGCCGGCAGGGAATACCGACGTGGCCCGGATGCCGAACTCGTCGTGCTCACGGTGAATGGCTTTGACCGACCCCATCACGTCGTTGGGATCAGGTATCGCCCCAGACGGCACAAACCGATCGGGATACTTCTTCAGCGCCAGTTGCGACGTCTTGTCGGCGACGCCGATCAGCCCCTTCTGGATGCCGAAGCGGTCCATTTCGTGCAGGGTCACCGCGATGGGATCGCTGGTCGGCAGGTCTTTCGGCACCCCTTTGAACATGTACTCAACGGGAAATTCGAACTTCTCCCGCGACTCCCGGTCCTTGGTCTGCTTGCGGATGAAGTCGTACTGATCAGAGCCCTGGTGGAGAAAACCAATCATTGTGTCGAACACCGGCAACCCGCCACAGCCAGCCATAAGGTCCTCCGAATCCGAGGCGCGCCCGCTTCAAGCGCCCACCAGGGTGGAACAAGGCTCTATTTTTGTCCAGTGGCCGGCTTA
>NZ_JBAPPI010000884.1:0-2550 GCF_049280035.1 Mycobacterium sp.
GCGTGCTGAGCGATGTCCTTTGTCGTGGTGCCCCGGTAGCCCCGTTCGGCAAAGAGTTGCTGCGCAGAATCGAGCAGATGCTGCTGCGCCGTCCCGCGCTTGACACGAACCTTCGCCGCGGGTTGCTGCATCCGGACAGCATATTGGGTTGATCGCCGACCGGCGATCAACCCGACACTATCGACGGTGGTGGCGTGAATCCCGGTTTCGCCAAGGCGGTCGCCATGCCGCTGCCGATGGGTCCGGTTTCGTCGAACAGCGTCGCCACGCCGGTGGCGACCCCCGCATGGCTGTAGTGCGTCACCGCAGCCAATCCGATGTAGACGCTTTCCGGCAAGCGACTCAGCGTGATCGTGTAGTCGGCATTGATAAACTGCAGTCCCTCTGTGCCCCAATGGGTTAACGAACTTGTCACGTCCCCGGCCATGACGGCGCGAGTGAAGGGCGACAGCGGCTCGTCGTCGACGAGCAGCTTGGTCTCCCGCATCCACGCGAACTTCTGCCCGTGGTGTCGCCACTCGGTCACGCCGACACCCGGACTGCCCGCGACCGGGTCGCGGCCGTATGAGTGAAACACCATCGGGATATCGTCCGCCAACACGTCGGGTTCAGCCGGGACCGCGGGCATCGTGACGGGCGACGTCCACACCGTATCCACGGCGTGCTCGCTGCGTCGAAGGAACAAGGCGCTGGCCCGGGCCACCATCACATCGTTCTGAGTCATGACCGCGTCGACCAGTCGAAGTCGGCGGCCGTCACGCACAACCAACGAATGCACCCGCAAGGGATGCAGTGCCACTGGCCTGAGCAGGTCGACCGTCAGCCGGGCGGCCTGAAGGTCAACATCGTCGACTTCTTGCTCGACCGCTCGCCCCAGCAACCCGCCGATGTAGTTACCGCTGATCGACGGACCCCATGGCCCTCTCGCCAAACGGGTTGGCACATAGCCTTTGCCGTCGGTAACAAAGAAGCACGTCGGCATGGGGCGGGCAGGCATCGGCGATGAATCCGTCATCGGACGCTCCCCCGCAGTCGGCAGCGCTCGAGGAGTATTCGCGCCAACAGTTCCGGCTGGCTGAACATGACGTCGTGGCAGGTGTCAACGGGAATCACCTCATGCACGCCGCCGAGCGCGGCGATACTCGCGCGCTGGGACTTTTGCGACAGGGCTCGATCGCGGGTGGTCAGCACCCAGGTGCACGGCACGTCGTCGGGAAATCCGCTACGGTCCACGGGCTCTGCGGGAATCCGCGCCGATTCGGTGTACAACCTCGACATCGCCAGTCGGCGCTGTTGCTTCGTCATGCCGTTACAGAACGCGTACTGCGCAGCCACGCGTGGAACCTTGAACGGTCTGCCGCCTCGCGCGGCAAAGCGCGCGAAGACCGCCAGCGGACCGCCCAAGGTGTCGACGATCGCCTGTCCCTGACGGGGAACGAACGCGGTGACGAGAATCATCTCGCGTACCCGTGCGGAGCCAAGTTTGGCGACGATACCGGGTACCGTCACACCGGCCATCGAGTGGCCCGCGATCACGATGTCGCCCAGCCGTTCCCGTTCGATGTCGGCGACGACGGAGTCCACCCACTCGGCGATGGTCGCGGTAGCGAGGTCTCCTGGCGTGCGGCCGCGGCCCGGAAGATCCACGGCGAGTGTGCGCAGTTCCGGCTCCTGACGTCGCAATTCGGCGACGACGAGATCCCAGCAGTCGCCGGCGTGCTCGCCGCCGTGGACGAGCACGAGGTCGGGCAGCGCCATGGTGGGCCCCTTCATCGGTCGATCAACTGGGAGCTCAGCATGTCGATGTCGGTACGGAAGTCGGTGAAGCTCCTACTGGCCGGCTCGATGGTGATCCACGTGACACCCGCCTCGGCGTAGGTCTCCAGCCGCGGCTGCACCGCGGCGCAAAATCCCACGCAGTTGCCGCTAGCGAGCAGATCTGCTTCAAAGGGGACGAAGGCGACGTCGGCAGCGCCGCGACCCCCCTCCGCCCGCTGCTTGTTCACCTTCGCGATCCAGTCGCCGAGCGTGTCGATGTCCTCGAGTGGGCGGGCGCGGGTGATCGCGGCCATTTCGCCCGACGCCGCCATCGGCATCCAGCCGTCGGCGACCTCCACGACACGGCGTTGCGCGGCCGCGCCGTTCCCGCCGATCCAGATCGGCGGACCGCCCGTGGTAACCGGCGGTGGCAGCGCGACGTGACCACTGACCCCGAACTCCGGCCCGTCGTGGTCGACGCCCGTCCAGGAGGCCTTCCACGCCGCGATCGCCTCGTCGAGCAGCGCGCCACGCTGGTCGAAATCGGCTCCCAGCGCTTCGAATTCGGTCTTCAGGTAGCCGGCCCCGGTGCCTAACGTGAATCGACCGCCGGAGAGCAGGTCGAAACTCGCGGCCGCTTTGGCCGTCAGATACGGGTTGCGATAACCCGATACCAGGATGTAGGTCATGAGCCGGATGCGGGTGGTGGCCGCCGCCGCGAAGCTAAGTGACACGAACGGGTCGAAAGCGTGGTGGCCACCGTGGGCCAACCACTCCCGGTCGGGAAATGGG
>NZ_JBAPPI010000885.1:0-5081 GCF_049280035.1 Mycobacterium sp.
CGCGGACACCGATGGGCTCGTCGCTGGCGAACGGCGGTAGGCCGTTCCCGCAGACCTTCCTCGACCGCTACGACGGCGCGGTCCCCAACCAGGGAATCGGCGCGGAGATGATCGCCGAGCAGTGGGGACTCGACCGGATCGCGCTCGACGAGTTCTCCCTCGGCTCGCACGAAAAGGCCGCGGCTGCACAAGATTCCGGCGCATTCGACGACCAGATTGTTGCCATCAAGGACCAAGACGGGAACGTTGTGCTCAAGGATGAGGGCATCCGCCGGGGCACGCCGATGGAGAAGATGGCGCAGTTGAAGCCCGCCTTCAAGGAGGACGGCGTGATTCACGCTGGAAACTCCAGCCAGATCTCCGACGGGTCGGCCGCGTTGCTGCTCATGTCGGCGGAGAAGGCGAAGTCGTTGAAACTCAATCCGATCGCCAAGGTGCACACCGCCACCCTGGCCGGCGCCGACCCGGTCATCATGCTGACCGCGCCGATCCCGGCGACCCAGAAGGCGTTGCAGCGCTCCGGCCTGAAGCTGGAGGACATCGGGGTTTTCGAGGTCAATGAGGCGTTCGCACCCGTGCCGCTGGCGTGGCTGAAGGACATCGGCGCTGACGAGAAGAAGCTGAACCCCAACGGCGGCGCGATCGCGCTCGGCCATCCGCTCGGCGGATCCGGGGCCCGGATCATGACCACGCTGCTCTACCACATGCGGGACAAGGGAATTCGTTACGGCTTGCAGACGATGTGCGAGGGCGGTGGTCAGGCCAACGCAACCATTGTGGAGCTGCTGTGACCCAAACCGCGCCTGCGGCGCTGGCCGAACGGCGCGGCAATGTCCTGGTGATCACGATCAACCGGCCCGAGGCCCGCAACGCGGTCAACGGCGCGGTGAGTACCGCCGTCGGCGACGCGCTCGAGCAAGCCCAAAACGACGACGAGGTGCGGGCGGTCGTGATCACCGGCGCCGGCGACAAATCCTTTTGTGCCGGAGCAGATCTCAAGGCGATTTCGCGCCGCGAGAATCTGTATCATCCCGACCACGGCGAATGGGGTTTCGCCGGTTACGTCCACCACTTCATCGACAAGCCGACCATCGCGGCGGTCAACGGCACCGCGCTGGGCGGCGGCACCGAGCTGGCCTTGGCCAGTGATTTGGTGGTGGCCTGCGAAAGCGCGACATTCGGTTTGCCGGAGGTCAAGGTCGGGCTGTTTGCCGCTGCCGGTGGGGTGTTCCGGATCGTGCATCAACTGCCGCGCAAGATCGCGCTCGAGATGGTGCTCACCGGTGAGCCGATCAGCGCTGCCGAGGCCGCCAAGTGGGGCCTGATCAACCAGGTCGTCCCGGATGGCAGCGTACTGGAGGCCGCGCTCGCGCTGGCCGAGCGGGTCACGGTGAACGCGCCGTTGTCGGTGCAGGCCAGCAAGCGGATCGCCTACGGTGCCGACGACGGCGTCATCCCCGACGAGGAACCCGGCTGGGCGCGCACCCAACGCGAATTCGGCGTAGTGCTGAGATCCGAGGACGCTAAGGAAGGCCCGTTGGCGTTCGCCGAAAAGCGCCCGCCGGTCTGGAAGGCGCGCTGACGCGAGAACGTCACAGCGGCATCAGGTGGGCATCAGGTGGTCTAGGGGACTAACGATGCGCCCATCGATGATCGGCACGCACTCGTCGGGCAGCTCGCCCGTCACTGCCGCCCCGGTGCGGTCCAGTTCATCGAGAAAGCGTGGGAGCTGGTCCATGGCCCCGGTCGGCAGGTCGTGGACTACCACCACGGTGTGTTCTTGCGCCCGGACATCGGCTAGCGCTCGGTCGATCCACCCGACCGGATCCACCCAGTCGCGCGGCACGCTGTTCCACAGCACGCAGGTGTGCTTCCCGCTCACCAGATAATTGACCGCAGTGCGGTTAAGGCAACGTCGGTCTAGTTGCCCTTCGGTGCCCCACGGACGGAAGAGGAAGTTCTCGCCGGTAAATTCCCGCAGAATGTCGTGCGCCACGGCGATTTCGGTGATGGTTGCCTGTTCACGCAGTTCGCCCAGCGGCCGGCCGTGAGTGAGCGAGTGATTGCCCACCCGGTGACAATCCCGGACCATTCTGGTGAGCTGCGCGTGCGCGGCCGGGTCTGCGTCTACGCGGTCGGCGACGACGAAAAAGATCGCGCGAAGCGACCTCTCCGCGAGTAAGTCGAGAACCCGATCGGTCACCCCGGGCGTGGGTCCGTTGTCGAAAGTGAGGGTGACCCGTCTATCTCCCGTCACAGCGTTGTCGGACCTCTCCCGTCGGGCCTCGAGTTGTCGACTTTGGGCACTAACTGATCGATCAGTCAGCTACTGTAACGTGGACCAGCGACTAGAGACAATGGAGGTCTCGTTGACAACAGCGGCGCTGGGTCCACCGGCTGCGACGAACGCCCGACCGCGCATCCTCGCGGCGGCGTTGGAGTGCTTCAGCGAGTTCGGCTACGAGAAATCCTCGATGAAACGGATCGCTGCGCGCGCCGGTGTCTCACAACCCCTGCTGCACCACCACTTCGACACCAAAGAACGGCTGATCCAATCGGCGATCGAACAGATGGCCGCTGACATGTTCTCGAGCGCAGCCGACCAACTACCGCAACAGGGGTCTGCCGCTGAACGACTCGATTTCGCGGCCGAACTGCTGTACGCGCTCTTTGTCAACAATCTGCGCGCGGCGACGTTCGTGGTGGAATTCGCCGCGGCGGCAAACCACAACGACGCCCTCAGACAACCATATTTGGCCTACCAGCAAATCCAGCGGGACAACATTGTCAGCTTCGTCCAAGAGTTGGCCCCCGGAGCCGAGAGCGCCGTATCCGTTGAACTCATCGAGACGTTCCTCCTTGGGATGGCGATGCGCCGACCGTTCACCACTGACCAATCTGCGTTCCGGGCCGGCTTCGACGTCCATGTCCGACTGTTGATCAACCATCTCATCGCTCAAGGAACGGAGCACCCAGCGCCATGACCATCGTCAACCCCGAACGTGCGGTTGAGGCCCCAGTCGACGGCTGGGTTGCAGGAAGCAAAGGCAAGCCGCTCTTCCTGAAACGCTACGAGCATCCCAACGCCGAGTACGTGCTGGTCCTGGTGCACGGCACCGCAGGCTACAGCGCGGTCTACCACGATTTCGCCGAGCAATTCCGGCGACACTTTCCGGCGTCGGTCTGGGCTTTCGACCTGACTGGTCACGGGCGCACTCCCGGCCCTCGAGGCGTCTTCACCTTCGAAGACTTCCTCGAGGACGTTCGCGCGGTGTGCGATGACGCGGGCGAAAGCACCGGCCTTCCGGTGGTGTTGCACGGGGCCAGCCAGGGCGGGGAGGTTGCATTCCATGCGCTCGCCCGCTGCCCACGCGTCGCCGGAGCCGTGTGCATGAACGTCTTGCTGAACGACGAGCTACAGATGAACCGTGCGATTCGATTGATGCGTTCGACGGTCATGACTCGGGTGGCCCGAGTTCTTGGCGACCGGGTTCGGGTACCGCTCCGCCGGTTCATCGACTTCAAAGCTGCGTATCAAGAGGACCCAGATCTGTTGCCCGAGAAGCTGGCTGACCCGCTCTACGTGTGGTCGTATGGCTTCAAGAGCTACCACTCCGTCTTCAACTACCGGCCGACTGAGCCGGCCGCGGCCAATGCCAAGCCCGTCCTGATTGCCTGCGGCGAGAACGACGAGATCGTCGGCGCCGACCATGCCCGGGCCTGCTTCGAGCGCATCGGCGGGCCCAAAGACCTCTTTGTGATGCCTGGCGGTGGACACCAGCTGATGCTCTTCGAGACCGAGGTGTACAGCCGGGTCGTCGACTCATGGATCCGTGAGCGCGTCTTAGCTGGGGCGCACTCGTGGACCGCGCCGCTCGACGTCGAAGAGCGGACATACTTCGACTTCCTGCACCGCGAGCGGCGCAACGAAGCCAGCGGCGAGCCAGATTACGGCTATTCCTGGCTGGACAAGCTCCTCACCAGAGTCCACAACGGCACGATCGAACGCGGTGTGCGCTACTTCGCCCAAGCCCAGGCCAGCGCGCACTGGCGGTTCACCGAACAGCTGGTCAGCAAAATCGACTGCGCCGCTTGGCGATTCCTGCGCGACTATTTACCCCAGTTCGCGGGAACCGAGCGTCCGCGCATGGCGGTGGCCGGCTGCGGCAGCGGTAACGCCATCCGCGGTTTGCTCAAGCTGGATCCCCGGCTACGGGAGTGGGAGATCGATGGCTTCGACGTCGACTACAAAGCCATCCGGGCAGCGAGGCGGTCCTGCACCGACATCCCGAACGTTCAATTCCACGTGGGGGACATCCGCGATCAAAACGTGCTACCCAGCGAACAGTTCGATGTGGTCTACATGCACGGAATACTTGACCACTGTGGGGAACACCGCGCTGTCCTGGCGAATGTCCATCGTGCGCTCAAGCCGGGCGGGCGGGTGTTCTATGTTGCGCCAGACCGGAATCTGTACACCTGGCTAGCCTTCGTCAGCATCGGCCCGTTGTTTGTGTCCGGCTTGTACAAGTCAAATCACGACTTCCGCCGGTTCCCAAGACCCACTGAGCTTTCCAGACTTCTCGAAGATGTCGGCTACCGGCCATTGCCGAAGCATGGGGCGTCCCAGCGGCCGGCCGTCGCCGGGCTTGAATACACCTCCAGGATGGACCCGTTCGCTCCGCGCCGCTCATTCCGCAAACGCAACCTCTCCGGCTTCACCCTCGAGCTGACCGAGGCCCGAAGCTGGCTTGGCGACGGGTATCTGGGCGAATACGTGGGAGCAGCGGAAAAGCCCGTTGCAGCACAACCACACTCGTGATTGCCAGCCGGCACTTCAACGCGCCAGAGTGTTCACCGCCCGGCTGAAGACGCCGGGAAGCAGGGCGGCTGCCGGCACGACCGCGCGTCGGCCGACTCGCGGCGCGGTGGCCAACACCAGCGCGCGGGTGAGCAACCGGTAGTCGCGGGTGATGCGGTGCCACGCGGCCTCATACGACGACGGCGCGTCGTCGATGATCGCTGCCACGGCGGCGCCGGCTTGTTTGACGGCGAGGCTGATGCCCTCGCCGGTCAGCGCA
>NZ_JBAPPI010000886.1:0-3952 GCF_049280035.1 Mycobacterium sp.
GCCAAGGGGGCCCATCGACGTCGGACCGCTCAGAGCAGGTGCCAAACCGAATCCGCCCAAGCCGGGGGACCCTAACCCTTGCGACCCCAACAGCGAGTCGGCGGCAGGGAAATTCATCCCGACGCCGGGGAAGCCCATGCCAAGGCCTCCGGCGTCGGCTCCCAAACCGGCCCCAGTTGAACCGAAACCGGCTGCGTCCGAACCCAAGTCGGCGACTCCACTGGACGACGACGACACGATGTCCGTCAGGCTGCTGAGTGCCCCGAGGCCCGAGCTGGCGCCCTTGCCCGCACTAGTGGTGATGCCCTTGCCCGTCGAGCCCGCAAGGCCCGTAAGCGCACTCAGCCCTCCCGACGCGCCCGAGACGCCGGAAGACACCACCGTCGCACCGTTGCCCGTCAACAGTCCCGAGAGGCCGGAAGCCGACTGCGTCGGCTGTGAGAGTCCCTGCAACGTCTGAGGAACCTGGGACATCGAAGACAGCGCCGTCGAAGCGACGGTCTGCGCGTGGCTGCCGGCCGAAGTGCCGGCGGCCTGGGCTGCCGCGGCGGACTGACCGGTCAGGCCTGCCGGGTTCGTGGTCGACTTGGGCGGGGTGAACGGTGCCAGCGCCGAGGCTGCCGCCGAGCTGGCCGCATAGCCGTACATGGCGGCGGCATCCTGAGCCCACATCTCGCCGTAGTGAGCCTCGGTGGCCATGATCGCCGGCGTGTTCTGACCGAGGATGTTCGTCGCGATCAGCGCCATCAGCTGAGCCCGGTTGGCGGCGATCACCGCTGGTGGCACCGTCATCCCAAACGCCGCCGCGTAGGCGGCGGCTGCCGCCCTGGCCTGGTTCGCCACCTGCTCGATTTGGGTCGCGGTCGCGCTCATCCACGTCAAGTACGGCGCAACGGCAGCGGCCATCGACGTCGACGCGGCACCTCGCCAAGACCCACCGGTAAGCCCGGAAACCACCGATCCGGCGGCAGCTGCCGTCGAGTGCAGATCAGCCGCCAGCCCGTCCCACGCCCCCGCGGCCGCCAGCATCGAGCCTGCCCCTGGACCGGCGTACATGCGAGCAGAATTGACCTCGGGTGGAAACGCCCCGTAGTCCATGGCTTCCCTTACTTCCCTTCTGGGTTCGTGCGTGCGTGCGTTAGCCGGCCGCGGCCGCGTTGGCGGCTTCAGCGGCCGCGTAGGATGCGGCGTTGGTCTGCAGGGTGCTGACCAGCAATGAGTGAATGGCGTCGGCGGCAGCGCTGATCGCCTGGTAGCTGCCCGCGTGCGCGGCGAACTGTGCCGCCGTCAGCGCCGACACCTCGTCGGCCGCCGCCGGAACGACCCCGCCGGTCGGGCCGGCTGCTGCCTGATTTGCGGCAGCCATCGCCGAACCGATACCAGCCAGATCGCCGGCCGCCGACGACAGCATCTCCGGATGCGTGGTCACGAAAGGCGATAAAGACATCATTTCTCCAAAGTTTGATTGCGAGCTGGCCGCGCTCATCGTTGGTGGCGGCAGCTGTTTCGCTAATTCTTGTTACGGCAGAGTTACGTAAAGCGTTTACACACAATCGGTTAGCGATGTAGCCTCACTTTTGGCCTGCCGGCTCCTCGTCAACAGCTCTGCTACACAGTCTTTTTGGTGTATAACCGCAGTGCAAGCCGACTGATGAGATGCATAGAAAACGCATATCTGACGGTCTCGCCCATTGCTCGCCGAATCGCCGACACATTTGAGATTGATATGAGTTTCGTGACAATGGCGTGTGAGCCGGGGAAGATCGAGGAGTATGGCGATAATGTCGGGTTCCGCGCGTGAGCAGCGGCCACGTCAGGCCATCCTCGGCCAGCTGCCTCGGATCAGCCGCGCCGATGGGTCACCGATCCGGGTTCTGCTGGTCGACGACGAACCGGCATTGACCAACTTGGTCAAAATGGCGCTGCACTACGAAGGCTGGACAGTCGAGGTCGCGCACAATGGTCGGGAGGCCGTGACGAAGTTCGACCAGGTCGGCCCCGACGTGCTCGTTCTCGACATCATGCTTCCTGATGTCGACGGCCTGCAGATCCTCGAACGGATCCGCGAGGCGGACGCCTACACACCCACTCTGTTCCTCACTGCGCGCGACTCGGTGATGGACCGGGTCACCGGATTGACGGCGGGCGCCGACGACTACATGACCAAGCCATTTAACCTGGAGGAGTTGGTCGCCCGGCTGCGCGGACTGCTTCGCCGCTCGAACTACCTGGCCACACCGGCGGAGGAGGGCCTCAAAGTCGGCGACCTCACGCTCGATGGCGCCAGCCACGAAGTCGCCCGCGCCGGCCAACCGATTTCGGTGACCTCAACCGAGTTCGAACTGCTGCGCTTCCTGATGCGCAATCCGGGTCGCGCGCTGACCCGCACCGAGATCCTGGACCGCGTCTGGAATTACGACTTCGCCGGCCGTACCAGCATCGTTGATCTGTACATCTCCTATCTGCGAAAGAAGATCGACGCCGGCAGGGAGCCGATGATCCACACCGTGCGCGGTGTCGGATACATGCTGCGCCCGCCGAAATGACATCGAAATGACCAGGGCGCCAAGCGCATCCTGGTGGCGCCCGCGTACCTTGCGCCGCCAGTTGGTATTGGGGGTGTCAGCGGTGGTCACGATTGTCGTACTGGTGGTCGGCGTAGTCAGCACGTTAAGCTTCCGAACCTACGTCACCGCGATGAACGACGCGGAAGTCGCCGAATCGCTTGATGCACTGGATCATTCGTTCACCAGATACCGCCGTGGCGAGTCGTCACATCACGGCGATCTCGCACACGTGATGTTGGAATTCACCGGACAGAACGCGGGCAACGTCATCGCCGTGCTCCACAACGGCGAAGTGATCGGCTCGGCGGTATTTTTCGAAGACGATCCTCGCCCCGCCACTCCCGACGTCGTCGCCGCCATCAAGGCACAGCCCTGGCAGGACGGGCGGCTACGCACCGTGACGCTGGGCAGCCTTGGCTCATTCCGGGTGGACAGCCAAGCTGCCGGCCCCGGTGACCGCATCGTCGTCGGAGTCTCGCTGGATCTTGCAAACAGGACCATTAAGCGCCGAATCATCAGCGCCATAATACTTTTGATAGCAGCGTTACTGGTAACAGCGGGTCTGACCACATTGGTGGTCACATACGCGCTGCGCCCGTTGCGCCGTGTCGCCGCGACCGCTGCCGAGGTCGCCGGGACGCCACTTATCGGCGAGGACCATCGCATCACTGCCAGAGTGCAACCGGAGGACACCGACCCGGACAACGAGGTGGGAATCGTCGGCCACACCTTGAACCGATTGCTCGACAACGTCGACAGCGCGCTCGCGCACCGCGCCGAATCCGACCGGCGGATGCGGCAATTCATCACCGACGCCAGTCACGAACTGCGCACCCCGCTGTCATCGATCCAGGGCTACTCCGAGCTCACCCGCCAAGACAGCGAGACATTGCCGCCGACCACGGAATACGCGCTGGCCCGTATCGAGTCGGAGGCCCGACGGATGACGTCGCTCGTCGATGAGCTGTTGCTGCTCTCGCGGCTGGGGGAAGGTCAGGATCTGCGCACCGAAGACGTTGACTTGGCCGACCTCGTCCTCAATGCGGTGAACGACGCGGCGGTGGCGGCACCCACTCATCGCTGGATCAAAGACCTGCCCGACGAGCCGGTCTTGGTGCGCGGCGACCCCGACCGCCTGCACCAACTCGTCAGCAATCTGCTGACCAACGGCTGGGTACATACCCCGTCCGGTGTCACCGTGACGACCGGAATCGCCTGCCACCGGTCAGCGACCAGTGCGCCATACGCCGAGTTGACGATTACCGACGACGGACCCGAGATCGAGCCGGATCTGCTCCCGCACTTGTTCGAACGATTCGTGCGCGCGAAGAACGCCCGATATGACGGCTCCGGAAATGGACTGGGCCTCGCCATTGTCGACTCGA